>CAYMZW010000699.1:0-3116 GCA_964395005.1 uncultured Rivularia sp. | reverse complement strand
CCCATCGACTTTACAGTTCATCGGTTACATTTGTCACCGGACACGAATCAGTAGGAAAATATCGTCCCGCAGTTGATTGGTTAAGTATTGCCAAAGGTTCGGAAACGATTGTAATTTACATGGGAATTCAAAATTTACCTAATATTATCGAAGAATTATTGAAAGCAGGTTTAGATAAAGATACTCCCATCGGTTTAATTCGTTGGGGAACCCGTAAAGAGCAACAAGAATTAATTGGTGAATTAGAAACTATTGTTAAAGAAGTTGAAAAAAGCAACTTTGAAGCACCGGCAATTGTTGTAATCGGTGCCGTGGTGAAATTGCATTCAATATTGGGGAATGGGGCATAGGGGATTGAGCATGGGGGATTGATAATTGATAATTGATAATTGATTTTGCTTATGCTGTTGGTTGGGTAAAACCAAACATATTAAATAGCCAGTGATACAATTGGGGTTTTGCGATTATTACTTCTAAAGCTGACTCTAAATCAACTTCCAAGTCTCTATTTTGGATATCAATAATCAATTTATAAATAAGTTCCAAGTGAATTCTATCGGGCTTAGAAAAGAAAATGAATTTGCCATTATGAGAATTATTTAGCTGACTTATCTTCTCTTTAGCAACGGCACCTTTAATTTCAGTTAAGCGCTCATCCCGGAATAAACTAAAGCTGTCTTTGGGATGGGAGCATACTAATTCGTTAAAATTACCAATTCGACTAGTGAAAGAGGAATTAGGAGACATTTGCAGAAAACCCAGTACGTAGTTTTGACGCTCGGTTTCAATGACAATATGCTCTGGTAAAACTCGTTTTCCTAATCGATAGAAAGTCAATTTATTCGGTTTAATATTGTTAAAAGCTTCGGCAATAGTTTTAAGCTTACCAATATCATCAGAGTCAGAAATAATTGGCAGTTTATGATATTGTGCTTCCAAATAAGCTTTTTGCTTGGTTAAATAATTAATAACATATTTTTCTGTTGAACCTACAGGTTCAGGATCAAGCTTTTTTCTCAAGTCTTCCATATCAACTGAACCAGGGTCTTGCATCTCCTGTATAATGTCCAGTAATAGTTCTGTAAATAACTGCTGCCCAGAAGTTAATTCTCGCAATTGCTGTTCTATTTTTTCATTACCTTCTAGCTTACGATCATTTTCCTTTATAGAGGGTAAAGGAATTTGACAAACCCGATAATTGTAGTATTCAGCGGCTCGATTCAAAACCGCACGCACAGATTTTTGTTCGAGAATATCCTCTAAATCTTCAGCTAAAAATATTTTTTCTAAAGGAATATTTATAGTTTGCAGCTTGACTTAAAGAATAGATAAAAGTTCATTTTCCTGCGGTCTTTGTAACTGAATTTGATACTGAGATACTCTACCAGTAATTGAGTTATCAAAAATATGTTTGAACTGTTCCCAGCGGTTGGGAAACATATTTAGGACAATCAAACTATTAGGAACGTGAGTAAAAATTTCTTTGATAGTTTCTCCAAACTTAAGCAATATCTCCCGGTTTTGCGGAAGTCCCAATCCTTCAAGCTGATCGAAGATAATAATTAAAGGTTGATCGAGGATAGATAATTTACCTAAAACTGAAATAGCTTCTAAAGAAAATTGTTCTAAGCTAAACTCTTCTTGCCAATTTGGTAAACCAACTTTTTCTGCTTCCTCTTGTGATAAAGCCTGACCTGCTAGCCAACGTGTAGCAATATTTTTGTAATTATAGTCAGTGTAGCTACAATACTTAATAATTCCCTTGAGAATTGAGAAAGCAAAACCACCAGATGAGTAATTTTTGACCCACCACTCATTGATTCGTTTGTGAATTCGGTTCCAGTTTTCTCGCTTAGTATAAGTTCCCTCTCCCCCAAGAGCATTTATATTGTCATTTTTTAGCGCTTTGAGAATTTCTTCGTCTTTTTTAGTAAGATTTGAGAGATCGGCAACAATTTTATCAAAGCTGTTAATAATTAGATAATCTAATTGGGTAAATGTTCCAACTCGCTCAACTAAAGACTCCAAAATACGGCTGTAAATATGGTGCAGCACAGACGAAGAATTGTTAGGCTGACGGATAAAAAGCAATCGATTACTTGATAATCGCGCTTGCGCTAACCGCATCATTAAATGAGTTTTACCCGAACCTGGTTCGCCAATTACAACTGCTCCTTTACTTTGATGATTGGAGTCAAGTTCAATATTTTTTAATATTGACTCAAGGGTAATAAATTGTTGGTGATAGGTATCGAAGTCATCGGGATGATTTTGAAAAGGGGTATCAACTCGACTACTGCTAAAAGGATTTGGTTTGTCTTTTAATTGTGAAATCATTAATCTGCAATAAAGATAGTAGGTGAATTCTGCATCATACCGGGCAGAATGAGCCATATCCCGGATAAAGTAACGGTTATTAACCCGCAAATTTAAATATTTACTAAGATATTCTAAAGAGTAGCTTTCCAGCCCTAACCAATGATTTTTTGCTCTTATACAAGTGCAATCAAATTCCAGGGGAGGAACTTTTAAGCCCGCTTTTCGGAAGCTGAATTTAAGTACTTCAATATCGTGTTTAGCATAGTGGCAAACTATTTTCTTCCCTTGAACAATATTTAAAAAGTCGGATAATAAACTCTTTAAACTTTTGAGATTAGGCAAATGAGAACCATTATTAGCATAGTCGCTAGAAAACCCTTCGTAAATTACACGTCCCTGACTATCTATAATTGCCAGCTCGCTTAATTCTGGCTTGCCCTCAGTATCAATAACTACGTAATCCATATAAATTTATCATATTCATAATTTGCCAAAACTTACATACTTTATACTGATAATCAACATAAAATATTGTGTATATCACTAAGTATTCATTTATGCCTGTAAAGTGTATTTAGCGCTTAAATCCTTTGCAAACGACGCTCGTTCTAAAGATATTTATACCGTAAGTCGGAAAATCTGAATTTTTATCTCCCGATCTATTAGTCATTATTATAGATAGAACTAAGTAATTACTAGTTCCAAAAATATACACTGATTTTATAGTAGCAAAAAGTACTTTAAACCTAATTCTCTCGTATTCTCTCGTATTCTCTCGTTACAAGGTTTTCTCTCGT
>CAYMZW010000698.1:0-3120 GCA_964395005.1 uncultured Rivularia sp. | reverse complement strand
ATAAATTATAGTTATTAGTAGTATGTCCTACAGGATCGATTAATAAAGCTGCTGCCGAAAGATAACTAAAAAAGGTTCCTACTGTAATATTTTCTATTGAAATCTGCCAAGCTGCGAAAAATAATAATAATAAAAAACTTAATGCCTGTAAAAATCCAATGATGGGAATTTGAATCGCCTTTAATCGTTCAGTATTGTATTTAGCTTTTAAAGTACCTTCCGCTTCCTTACTAAACCGCTCAACTTCGTAAGACTCCGCCGCAAAAGCTTGAATAATCCTAATTCCGCCAAATACCTCAGTTAAAATTGCCGATAAATCAGATACATGATTTTGACTGCGACGAGATAACTTTTGTAGCCTATTTCCAAACCAAGCAATCAAAACTCCCATCAAGGGTGCAATAATTAATGTAGCTAAGGTTAGTTGCCAACTAAGGTAAATCATGTATATGGGAATTGCAACTAACTGTAGAGATGAAGGGATAAAATCGTGAAACATTTTATGGACAACTTCCCCAACTCTATCCACATCTTCGGTGAGTCGGTAAGATAAATCCCCAGCTTTTGCGGTTTCAAAATAGCTCAAATTCAATCTTTGTAAATGAGCGTAAACCTGCTTGCGGAGATTATAAGCTACCCTTAAAGCAGCCTTTGCCATGTAGATATCTTGTACTGATTGAAAAAATCCCCTAATTAAGAAAACCCCTGCTAAAATAACCGCAAGTTTGGCTATCTCTAAAACATTTCCTTGTCCAAAGGGAGTTGCTAACTCTTCTACAAGCTTAATTAATCCTAAAGTCGCGATAACATATCCGATAATTCCTACAAAACCCTTGGCGATAACTTGCGATTGGGGACGGATATAAGGTAAAAGTTGCCAGTAATTTGACCGATTCAAGCTCAAAATCCCGAATGATTTACCATTGTTCAGACGGTATCAGCTTTCGAGTAGTTTCTCAAATAATTTGGGAATTGGGGATTGGGGATTGGGAATTGGGCATGGGGGATTGGGGATTGGTAATTGGTAATTAATTTTATTTGAATTTCGTCTCTCTTTTTCTTCCTCTGCGCCCTCAGCGACTCTGCGGTTTTTTTTATTATTCCGATGCTGACGGATGCCATTTAAATTCAAAGGAATACAAAATCCCGGACATTACGTTGCAGAAAGTATCCGGGATTTGGAATTAAGCTAAAATCTAAAATTTAAAATCCGTGTTGCTATCCTACAAAGTGACGACGAGGTTGAGAAACACCAGCAGATTTAGTTCCCTTTAAATAAGCCAACATCGTATCAGCATCGGAAACTTCAAAAGGATCGATAGGACAATTATCGCTAAATTCTGGCTCAAGGAACATTTTTTCAATCTTGCCATCATTCACTAACATAGAATAACGCCAGGAGCGATATCCGAAACCAAGATTGGTTTTTTCTACAAGCATCCCCATTTTACGGGTAAATTCACCGTTGCCATCGGGAAGCAAGTAAACATTATTTGCTCCAATATGCTTACCCCATTGGAACATTACAAAGGCATCATTTACAGAAATGCAGATGATTTTATCTATACCCAAACCCTTAAACTCATTGTACAGTTCTTCGTAGCGCGGTAAATGATTGGAAGAGCAGGTAGGAGTAAAGGCACCGGGTAAAGAGAAAACTACAACTTTCTTGCCAGCAAAAATCTCTTGTGTGGTTTTATCTTCCCAGCGATAAGGATTAGCACCAGGTATTGATTCATCACGAACCCGTGTCTTAAAAACTACATTGGGAACCCGTTCAATTGCAGCCATATTTACCTCCTGATTTTTTAGCAAAAACTTTAATAAGTCCTAAGTCAGAATAATTTTTACTTAGAAAATATTCAATAGAGATAATTACTAATTGGTGAGAACAGATATTAATTAGTTTAAATCAAAACAGCCCTAATTCTTCTCAAGCTACAATATATAGTAACCTTCAAACTTTAAGAAATGTGAGATTAGTTCGAGAAGTTTTACTATTTGAAGGTGTTTGTTGTTACGATGCAAACGTTGCATCACACCATCATTTCCGGTGTAACAAATGTGGAAATATTGAAGATATTGATTGGCAGCAGGTTGAAGGTATTAGTTTGAAAATTTTGACCTCTCTCCAAACCTCTCTCCTATTAGGAGAGAGGCTTTCAAATACCCCCTTCCCTGCAAGGGAAGGGGGTTAGGGGGCTCGCGGTTTGACAAGCTTGTAGAATATCCTTCAAAACTTTATCAATATTTTCTCTCACTTCTTCATTTTTAATTCTTAATAAACGCAATCCTCTTGCGGATAAAACTTTATCTCTTTGTGCGTCATATTCAACTTGGTTTTCATGAATTTTTCAATCGATTTCTACGACTAAAGCTGTTGCATGATAGTAAAAATCAGCAATAAATCCATCTATAATTTGCTGACGACGAAAGTGATAACCTTGTAAGCGATTTGCGCGTAAATGCTGCCAGAGAATCTTTTCCTCTGGTGTCATATTACGCCGAAGTTCTTTAGCACGCTGTAATTTTATTGATGTTATTTTTTGTCCGATAACTATATTATGAGTTCCTTCGCTGCGTGAAGAGGGCTTTTTATGTATGGGATTATTTATTTAAGGAGATATGAAAATAGTTTTTATATACTTATTTTGGCTTGTATAAAACTAATTGTCTATGACCTCTCTCCAAACCACTCTCCTTCAAGGAGAGAGGCTTTGAAAAATAAATTATTCCCCCTTCCCTTGCAGGGAAGGGGGTTAGGGGGTTAGGTTCTTTAATCCAACGATTTCAAACCAATCGCAATTTTACTATGCTGTTCAATTTGCCCCATCACCTGTTTCGCTCTTTTAATAACAGTTGCTGGTAAACCTGCCAATCTCCCCGCTTCAATACCATAGGATTTATCAGCTCCACCAGGTTGTACTTGATGTAAAAAGATAATTTGATCTGGCATTTCTTTTACCGTCACCTGATAATTAGCAACGTTATCCAACAAAGATGCTAATTCATTCAATTCGTGATAATGAGTTGCAAAAATTGTTCTCGCTAAAAGTTCTGTAGCTATATATTCTCCTACTGCCCATGCTATTGATAAACCGTCAAAAGTTGCCGTACCTC
>CAYMZW010000697.1:0-3126 GCA_964395005.1 uncultured Rivularia sp. | reverse complement strand
TCTCCCCATCTCCCCATCTCCCCATCTCCCCCTCTCCCCATCTCCCCATCTCCCCCTCTCCCCATCTCCTTGTCCCCTTGTCTCCCCCTCTCCCCCTCCCTTCTAACCCTATGCCACTATATTAAGTGTCATATATACGTAATAACCCGGTGTCAGGACAAATGCACTTAAAAGTTATGATTTTTGGACAGTGAAATAAAGTGTCATCGGTTCCGAGCCTGAAGCGGAGCCTTTTGGCTTAAGCTTTAAAAATTGAAATAAGAGCATCTATTACAACATGAACAATGTGGATGATAAGAAATTACCTGCTGTGTTAATGGCATCAAGTTCAAGCGAACTACTTCAACGTTATGCATTAGGAGAAAGAGATTTTCCTGGCAGCAAACTCAACGAAGCTAATTTGACTCGTGCCGATCTTAGCGGTGCTGATTTGAGTCGAATTCATCTGCAATATGCTTACTTGGCAGGTGCCAAACTTAGAGGTACTAATCTTAGTCAAGCGTTACTTAACGGCGTTCAATTAGTAGGTGCCGATTTACGAGAAGCTAACTTGAGTATTTCAAATTTGAGTGAAGCTGAATTATCTGGATCTGACTTTCGCGATGCAGTGATGAAAACAGCCGATTTACGGGGTGCTGACATTAGTAATGCTAATCTCAGCTGTGTTAATTTGTGTGGTGCTGACTTACGCTACGCTAATCTAGTTAATTCTAATTTCAGCTATACAAATTTCAGTAATGCATTTTTAGCCGCAGCAAACCTAAGTAACGGCTATCTGGTTGGTGCCAATTTAAACAATACTGACCTTAATGGTGCAAATGTAGAGAATGCTTTATTTGGATACAACAAAGGACTTTCTAAGACACTCAAGCTTGACTTACAAATGCGCGGAGCAATATTTATCATTGACAGCGAACTTTAATCAGTGAGCAGTGAGCAGTAAACAGTGAACAGTATCTATCTCAATTATGGGTTTGTACGTTTAAAAAATATGTATAGAATTACATTCTCCGCAATTCTTTTTTGGATAAAAATATCCACCGTTAATTAAGCCTTAATTAATTATTACGGATTATTTTTAATTGCTCACTGCTCACTGCTCACTGTTAACTGCTCACTGTTAACTGTTAACTGTTAACTGATTATTCGCTTTCTTGGATTTGCAAGCGTACCGTGCGTTCGGTTGTACCGCTTATTTGTAGTTCCATGACTTCTCCACCGAGGGGTTCTAAGCAATCAAGTAGTGACCTTAAATTTGGTGTGGAAGCACCTGTATCTACGTAAAGTCTATCTGACAAATTAGCGATGCGTTTCCAAGTCATGTATAGCTTGGCTATGGTTTGTTCTATCTGTGATGCTTGATTAACTAAATCTGCTGCTATATTCATGCATCCAACTCTTTGAGCTTCTTCTAAGGCTGTTTCAATATCAACTTCATCGTTGGCAAGAGCCTGTACTTGTACTGCTGCTTTCAAATATTTTGCTAGATAACGGGCTTCGGAAGTAGCATTTTTGAGGGTATCAACGTCTGGATTAGCGGTAATTTCCTCTTGGATTACTGCTTGATGGGGTTGTGGTAATTTCTCCATCTCCTTAACTAACGGAGCGAGATAACGAGGAGGAAGAGTGTTATCGGCTACTTTCTGCTTGACTGGTTCGGGTACTAACTCTGAGGACATTGCCGTCCATTCTTCTGAGAGTTGCTTTACTTCTCTTCTGGTAATTTTGTCACCATTTTGTGCGGCTTCACTTACCATTATCTGGACTTCTGGTGAGGCTTTGGCGGTTTCGACAAATGCCCGTTTACTAAAGTTGTTGATAGATTTTACTTCAAGGTTGCCCGATTCTAGCAGGGTATCGGCGCTATTTGCTAATTCAATCAAAGTATAAGCATTACTTTTACTAATTTCCCGTTCCTTGAGCCATTTGAGAAAACCAGTACCGCGCCCGTCTCCTCCTTTTTTCTCGCGATCGCGAACTGCGCGTAAAATTCTTCCTCGCCAAATATCAGTTTGTAAATCAAATTTATCGCATACCTGCCAAGCTACATCTAACTGCTGGAGAAACTCTATTTCAGGAATCGCTTCATCTTCGGGATCTGGTAGCTCGAAGGCTAAATCTGCTGGCTGTTGTAAGGCTTCAACCAGTTCGTTGATGTTTTCGGTTGACTGCACGGTAATAAAGGTTCCTTAAGGGAAAGCGAAAGGCTTGGTTATTATCACATAATCTGGGTGCCGCAGTTGGTTATAAATTGTTTTAAATTATTTTTTCGTAGAATTCAGATTTAATTTATTTTGATTTTTTAAGTATATTCACTAAATTAATAAGCAGTAAATAGAACAATTAAAAATGGAGTAGAACACACAATTACCTCACCCCGTCCTAACGGACACCCCTCTCCTTATCAAGGAGAGGGGAAATGAGGATAAAAATGTTGGGTTACGGTTTTTACAAGAGTGAACCGCGAGTCCAACCTACAAACTAAAGTTTTCTGCAACTAATAACTAACAACTAACCAGGACTTACGCAAAGCCCCTCTTTTTAAGGGGGGTTGGGGGGATCGTTTAGGTCTGAAATACCTGCGGACACCGTTGCGATTGCGTAAGCCCTACTAACAACTAACAACTAACTTTTACTTTTCTTTATACGTCCAAACACCATCATCCCAATCATCATGAGCGTGGGAATTATTTAGCCAATAGTGACAGCGCTTGAGATGCGATATCGCGGCTTTGTCATCTGGTTCGATTTCCAATACTTTGGCGAATTGGTTTTTGGCTGAGATAAATTGACGGTTGATATAGTATTCGCGCCCTTTGTGATAATGTTCTATAGCGGTCAGTTTATTGCCCTTGATCTCGTCGCCACGCATACCAATTAATTCGTATATTGATACTGGCTCATTACGACCTTTAACGCGAATGAAATCTAATTCTCTTGCCCATACCAAGTCTTTGCAAGGTTCGTAGGTGTTATCGCTGATAATAATGTCGCAGCCGTATTGTTTGCTGACGCTTTCTAAACGAGAGCCAAGGTTTACGCCGTCACCGATTGCGGTAAATTCCATGCGCTTGCTCGAACCAATGTTTCCACTGATTACAACGTCTGAGTTGATACCGATACCAA
>CAYMZW010000696.1:0-3144 GCA_964395005.1 uncultured Rivularia sp. | reverse complement strand
ATTTTATTTGATGAATTTTCGTTATTATTCAAAATTTAGGGAGACGTGATATATCACGTCTCTACACAATTACTGGTTACATCACTTTATCTGGGGTAATTGGTAAATTGCGAATCCGCTTACCTGTCGCATGATAAACGGCATTTGCAACGGCAGCAGCAACACCTGTAATTCCAATTTCACCAATACCTTTTGTACCAATTGGATTAACATTATTATCAATTTCCTCTACCATTTCTATGTCAATATCGGGAATATCGGCATTTACGGGAACGTGGTATTCTCCTAAATTAGCATTCATTACACGTCCTAAATTTGGATCGACTACGGTTTCTTCCATCAATGCCATGCCGATACCCATGATGATACCTCCCATAAATTGCGATCGCGCTGTTTTATGATTGAGTATCTTGCCACAAGCAAAGGCTCCGGTATAACGGCTAATCCGCACTTCGCCAAAATCGGGATCGATTCTTACTTCTACAAATTGAGCGCCAAAAGCATGTTTTGAATAATTTTGTTGTTGCTCTGGCTGAAAACTGTAGTCGGCTTCGATTTGTTCGAGATTATTTTGCTTAAGTATTTGTGCGTAATCATCAATTGTTAGTGAATCATTTTTATCTTTACCTGCTAATTCCAAAACCTTTGCCTGTAAACCCTTGAGGGCACCATGTACCGCACTACCAACACTACCAATTGTTGCGGAGCCACCGCTGACAGGTGCTTGTGGCAATCGAGTGTCACCATATTCAAAGCATACTTTTTCAAAAGGTAAATCTAAAGTATCGGCGATAAGTTGCGCCATCACGGTAGCCGTACCACCACCCATATCGTGAGTGCTGCTTTGTACCACAACGCTACCATCTGCTAACATTTTGGCTTTTGCACTGGCAGGGAAAAGGTATGCAGGATAAGTAGCGGTTGCCATTCCCATACCAATTAAGTAACGCCCGTCGCGCATCGAACCAGGTTCGGGATTGCGTTTTGACCAACCAAATTTCTCCGCACCGATTTGGTAACATTCTTTTAGAGATTTACTCGACCAAGGTAGATTACTTTCGGGGTTAACATCGGCATAGTTGCGTAATCTTAATTCGATGGGGTCAATTTTCAACGCATAAGCAAGTTCATCCATTGCCGATTCTAAAGCAAAAGTACCCGGAGTTTCCCCAGGGGCACGCATGGCAAAAGGGGTACCTTTATTGATTTTTACTATACGTTGGGAAGCCTGTAAATTTGGGCAAGCATAAAGTAAATGTGTGGCGATGGTAAAAGGTTCCACAAAATCATCGTACATTGATGTATGGGAAATACCATCGTGAATAATTGCCGTTAATTTACCATCGCTAGCTGCTCCCAACTTCACCAATTGTTCCGTTGCCGAACGATGTCCGATAACATTAAACATATCTTGGCGAGTTAGCACCAATTTTACCGGACGCTTGACTTCACGAGCTGCCATCGCCGCTAAAATCGTATGGGACCAAATTGCACCTTTACAGCCAAAAGCACCGCCAATAAACTGACAGATTACTTGTACTTGTTCTGGAGAAATATCAAAAGTTTTCGCTAGAGCGTTTTTTGTTCCATAAGTACCTTGAGTGGCATCGTAAACCGTTAGCTTATTTTCTTCCCATATAGCGATAGTTGCAGAAGGTTCTATAGGATTATGATGTTCAACTGGAGTAGTGAAAGTTTCTTCTATTTTTACCTCTGCGGATGTAAAACCTTGTTCGGGATTGCCTCGCACAACTTTTGCAGGCTTACCCATTACCGATTGCGGTTCAAATGCCGAATCTCGCAGCTTTTCCATCTCCATTACTGGAGTTTCTACTTGATAATTGATTTTGACCAAATTAGCCGCATAAGTTGCTTGTTCCAAAGTATCGGCAATTACTACTCCAAGATGTTGTCCGCTGTAGTGTACCGTTGAATCTTGTAGGGGAACGTAAGTTTCCGCAGCAACTCCACCTTGAAACATACTAGTTAGAGGTTTGAGTTTTGCTGCATTTTCATGAGTAATTACGGTGATAACACCAGGTAAATTCTCTGCCGCACTTGTATCAATACTTTTAATTTTACCTGCTGCGATAGTACTGGGAATACCAACAGCATAAACTAAATTTTCTCTTAGAAATTCAGCCGAATAATGTGCGCCGCCAGTAACTTTAAGATTACCATCAACACGGTTTAAAGGTTTTCCGATTGTTTGAGTCATTTCAATTTTGGATTTTAACAACGGATGCGTTTCTTTTAGATTTTGGATTTTAGATTAATTCTTCTTTGCCCTCCTTTGCGAAAACCTCGGCGTTACTCTGCGTTTCAAAAAAATATTGTATATTAACGCAAAGGCACGCAAAGTAAGCGCGGAGGTTTGCAGAGGGTTTATTCTGCTAAAGTTGTCAATGCTCGCACAATTGCCCGTTTCGCGAGTTCGATTTTGAAGTTATTATGCTGATAACCTTGCGCTCCTTGCAGTGCGGTTTCTGCTGCTTGTCGAAATACTTCCTCGGTTGGGGAAGCACCAACTAAAATTTCTTCTGCATTTGTTGCTCTCCAAGGTTTATGTGCTACTCCACCCATTGCTAAACGGGCTGTTTTAATCGAATTATTTTCAATTTCGAGTGCAGCAGCAACGGAAACTAAAGCAAATGCATAAGATGCTCTATCTCTAACTTTTAAGTAATAAGATTTTACGTTAAGAGATGGAGGTAAATCGACGGCGGTAATTAATTCGTTTTCTTGCAAATTTGTGTCAATATTTGGCGTGTCTCCCGGTAAACGATGAAATTCTGTTGCGGGTATTTCCCTTTCTTCACCCGATGCACTAACTACTTTCACAACTGCATCCAAAGCCGCCAAAGCAACGCACATATCTGAGGGATGAGTGGCAATGCACTGCTCGGAAGCGCCTAAAATAGCGTGAATCCGATTAAAACCTTCTACTGCCGGACATCCAGAACCCGGTTCCCTCTTGTTACATGGCGTTGCGGTATCGTAGAAGTAATAGCAACGAGTTCTTTGCATCAAATTTCCGCCAACTGTCGCCATATTGCGTAATTGTTGGGTAGCACCGGAAAGCAAAGCTTGCGACAACAAAGGATATCTTTCCCGAATTAAAGGATGGTTTGCAGTAGCAGTATT
>CAYMZW010000695.1:0-3153 GCA_964395005.1 uncultured Rivularia sp. | reverse complement strand
GCTCTGCCTTCTACACTAGAGGCAGAGCCTCCGCTTACAGATTCCCAGCAGTACGGCTAGGAACCAGTTGAAAACTCCTAACTCCTAACTCCTAACTCCTAACTCTTAACCAATGCTCGATGCCCTATCCCCCATTCCCAAATTAATTACTTAACCGATACTTTCGCACCAGCTTCTTCAAGCTGCTTCTTCGCATCTTCAGCAGCATCTTTAGCCATAGCTTCTTTGATTGCTTTAGGTGCAGATTCTACCATTTCTTTAGCTTCTTTCAAGCCTAAGCCGGTAATACCGCGTACAACCTTAAGAATAGCAATCTTCTTATCAGCAGGTACGTCTTCGAGTACTACGTCAAACTCAGTTTTCTCTTCTTCAGGCTCAGCAGCAGCACCACCACCGGCTCCAGGCATCATTCCGGGCATCATCATCATGCCACCGCCACCGGAAGCAGAAGCATCTACTTGAAATACGTCTTCAATTTGCTTAACTAATTCGGAAGCTTCAAGCAAGCTCAAAGACTTCAAGCTTTCCATGATTTCATCGGTTTTTGCAGACATAATTTACTCCTGTTGTTGCTGTTGTTGTAATTGTTAAATCAAAAATTTTCTTCAAATTTGAACCCTAAAAATTAGACTTAGTTTTTTAGCTAAAATCCAAAATCTAAAATCTAAAATCCTAAATCCTAAGATTCTCCAGAATCTCCAGATTCTTCTTTCTGAGATACCGCTTGAAGTGCGCGTGCCAAAGAATTTGGTACTTCGTTGATACCTTTTGCCAATTTGGTTGGTACCTGGTTGACTCCTACTGCCAATCCGGTTGCAATTGAATTTATACCACCAGCAATACGAGCCATCAGCTCTTGCTTGGAAGGCAAGTCCTTGAGTGCTTTGACTTCATCAACCGTCAAAGCTTGCCCTTCAAGTACCCCACCACGAATTTTTGTTTTCTTGGTGGCTTTCTGGAAATCTTCGTAAGCCTTGATAGCGTCTTTTAATTCTTCTTCAACTAACAAGAAGACGGAAGAATCTTGAAGATACTGCGTCATTGGCTGCCATTGAGTATCTTCTTCAACGGCAATACGCATTAAGGTATTTTTAGTTCTTTTACAAACCGTACCAGTTGGACGCATTCGGTTACGCAAATCGGTAATTTGCGCTACGGTTAAACCTTCGTAGTCAATTACTATCGCCAAAGAAGATTTATCTAAAAGCCCTTTAAGATCGGCTACTATCTCTTTTTTATTCGCTAGGGTTCTACCCATTTCATCTCACCTCCTCGATCTTTTTTTTATCGACCTTTAAAACAACAAACCCTGACTGCAACAGCCAGGGTTAATCAAGGTTTAATCAAGGTTTTACTTTTATAAAAACGTGTCTCTACGTCGTTATAAAATCCTTTTGCGATCGCATCAAAACTAACAAGCTTAAAAGCGAATAACAATTTGTGAATAAACCTAAGCAGGAAATTAAGCTTTTATTGAAGCACCTACCGTCTCTGGCTGTTGTTTATTTAATTAGGAATTAGGAGTTAAGAGTTAGGAATTCACAACTCATAACTCACAAATCATAACTCAAAATTGGTCAAAGTCAAACAATTTGTTTTGAGTTTTTGATTGATGTGAATTTATAGCAATTTTCATGCTTAAGCAATACAGATTAAACCTCACCCCCGTCCCCTCTCCGATGTCTTGGAGAGGGGTGGAAGGAGTAGATTGAGGTGATTTGCTGAACGTACCTTACTCAATATTCCCTTCTCCTTAACAAGGAGAGGGGTGTCCGAAGGACGGGGTGAGGTTTGCTGACAATCTAAAATCGATTAACCTAAGCCATTTTCATATCGCGTAAAGCATTGGTATCAACTCGAATGGATGGCCCCATCGTGGAAGATACATAAACTGTACGCCAATAGCGACCTTTTGCTCCTGAAGGACGATTGCGATCGATACTTTCCTGTAATGCCTTCAAATTTATCAATAAGTCTTCGGGGGTAAAGTCTGCCTTACCAAACATGACATGAACTATGCCTGTACGATCGGCTCGGTATTCTAATTTACCAGCTTTGAATTCCTCAATTGCTCCTGCGAGGTCGGTTGTTACGGTTCCACCTTTAGGAGATGGCATCAAACCGCGAGGACCTAATAATTTACCAAGTTTTGCTACCTGTGGCATCACATCTGGTGTAGCAATCAACTTGTCGAAATCCATTCTTCCTTGCTGAATTTCGGTAATTAATTCTTCCGAACCTGCTATATCAGCACCGGCATTAGTTGCTTCTGCTACTTTCTCACCTCGTGCAATTACTGCCACTCGGATGGTTTGTCCGGTTCCCTTTGGCAGTACTACTGTTGTCCGCAACTGCTGATCTGTATACTTGGGATCGATTCCCAAACGAATATGCGCTTCGGCTGCTTCTGGAAACTTAGCAGTTGCTGTATCTTTCAACAAACTTAAAGCTTCTATCGGTTCGTAATCTTTATCTTCGACTTTTTCCAGCAGCGTCTTCATGCGACGCGATAATTTATTCTTTGCCATTTTTCCTCCTGGGGTAACTAACGAGATTCATTCTCTCCCCCAAATAATGTTTGTTGAATGTTTGTTGATTGTTAGTTGATAGTTGTTAGTGGTTAGTTGCTATTAGTTAGCGATCGCTAAATCGGTGAAATCAGTGAAATCCATTTAATCCGTGATAGTTGTTAGTTGTTAATTGATAACTCATAACTCCTAACTCATAACTCCTAACTTTCTTATTCCGATACCGTTACGCCCATATTACGAGCGGTACCCGCAATGATTTTCATCGCGGCTTCAATGTCGTTGGCGTTCAAATCGGGCATCTTTGTTTCAGCGATTTCTCGCAATTGATCCTTCGTTATAGAACCAACTTTAACTTTCCGTGGTTCTGCCGAACCTTTGTCAATTTTGGCTGCTTTGGTAATTAACACTGATGCAGGAGGAGTTTTTAAGATAAATGTAAAACTTCGATCTTCAAAAACCGAAATTTCTACAGGAATCACCATTCCAGCTTTATCTGCTGTTTTGGCGTTGTACTCCTTACAGAACATCATGATGTTAACGCCGTGCTGACCTAGAGCAGGCCCCACCGGCGGTGCTGGGTTGGCTTTCCCAGCTTGCAGAGCCAGTTTAATAATCGCTGTTA
>CAYMZW010000694.1:0-3159 GCA_964395005.1 uncultured Rivularia sp. | reverse complement strand
GGATAGACAAAACAACGATGATATGACTTTAGTTGTTTTGCAAGCGCGATGAATTTATGTTGGATAGTTGTTAGTTGTTAGTGGATAGTGGATAGTTGTTAGTGGTTGGTTATTAGTGCAACTGAAGTTGCTTCTGGCTTTCTGGTGATAACTAGCGAGGGAGAAGCATATTCTTAGAAACACGCTGCAAAAGGCATATTACAAATGTGTTATTTGTCGTAATTAATAAAAAGCTTATTTATCAAACAATCTTCACCAGATATTTTTCATCAACAAGCTAATTCCAATAAATTTGGATAACCGTAAGAATTCTTAGCTTGTAAAGGAAAACTGTCATAATCACTAAATATAAGTTCGGCAGTTACATGAAGATTATTTTGCAAATCACAATTTTCCCCAAAAGCTTCTAATGCAATACTCCACCATTTATTCCCATTAATTTCTACATTGGTAAGCTCTAAACTACAACCGTTATCTACACCTGCATGATTAGAAACTGGTTGTGGTGTTTTGTCCACGACTTGATAAAGTTGCGAATAACGGAATTTTCCGACTTTTACCCATACCGGATTATCACCAATTTGTTGAAGAGAAAAACTTTCTTCACTAGAATCCGAACAACGCCACTTCTTCCATTTTTCAACATTACCTTTTACTAAGTAATTAAATTCAATCTTATTTATATCGCGATCGCGCCATTTGATTTCTAATCCTCCCTGACGCAATTTAATCCCTAAATAATCGCATCCAGGGGTGTAAAGATATACATCTTCTCTGTTTTCTGGTAATTTTGTGGATGGTAATAAACAACTGCGCTCAAACCAAGATTGAATATATAAAGGAATATTACCTGAGTTAAACCAGCGAACTTCGTAAGTTGTCAACATACATGGGACAATTAAACGATAAATTACCCTTTTGGGGAGCATTATTTCCAGCTATTCAGGAACCAGAACCAATGTGGAAACGAATTTCGATTACTGTATTTTTAGTATTTAGCTTGTGCCTTACTAATATTGGTACAGCAGCAGCGGCTGCACTTAATAAATATGTAGACTCAACCGATGGCTATCAATTCTTATATCCTACTGGTTGGGTGGAAGTAGACATAAATAACGGCCCCGATGTTGTTTTTCACGATTTCATCCAAACAACTGAAAACGTTTCCGTGGTTATTAGTCCGGTTCCGTCAAATCAAACTTTAACAGAATTGGGTACCCCTACAGAAGTCGGATATAAGTTGGGAAAAAATGCTCTTGCTCCCGAAGGTTCTAATCGTACAGCAGAATTAGTTAACGCCGAACAAACACAAGGCGAAGATGGTAAAACCTATTATTTATTAGAATATTTAGTCACATTTCCGTCGAACAGAAAGCGTCACAACCTTGCTAGCGTCGCTGTCAGTCGCAGTAAGCTATACACATTCAGCGCTTCTGTTCCTCAAAGACGCTGGAATCGCATGAAAAGACTGATTCAAGATTCCGTAGGCTCTTTCCGCGTCGATTAATCAGTTAACAGTGAACAGTGAACAGTGAACAGTTAACAGTGAACAGTGAACAGTGAACAGTGAACAGTTAGGAGTTAACAGTGAATTTTTAACTCTTAACTCTTAACTCCTAACTCCTAACTCTTTTCCCCCTCTCCTTCAAAATATGGGTACTCCAACTTTTGTTCTTGCTTCTGCTTCAACAGCGCGTCGTCGTTTGCTGCAAAATGCTGGAATTCAACCTTTTGTTTATGCGAGCAATTTTGATGAGTCGCAGATTCAACTTGATAATCCAGCGGAATTAGTCGAAACTCTGGCTTTACGGAAGGCTGAAACTGTAGCGCCACATTTTCAAACTGCTCTAGTTATGGGTTGCGATTCGGTTTTGGCTATTAATGGCGAAATTCATGGTAAACCTGCGACTCCAGAAGAAGCTCGTCAACGATGGCTGATGATGCGTGGTAATTACGGCGAACTTTTTACGGGGCACGTTTTTATTGATAATACGCAAAAGCGTAATTTAGTCAAGCATCAGGTAACGAAAGTTTATTTTGCTTCGGCGAGTGATGCTGAAATTGATGCTTATGTTGCTACTGGGGAACCACTTAAATGTGCTGGTGCTTTTGCATTGGAAGGTAAAGGTGCAGTTTTTGTGCAGAAAATCGAAGGTTGTCACAGTAATGTCGTTGGTTTGAGTATACCGTTGTTGCGGTTGATGTTGAGAGAGATGGGGTATTCTATTACTGATTTTTGGTAATAAAACGAATATTTACTTTGCTTTCACCATGCCGACAGAGAATTCATATCTGTCTTTTTTGGTTATCCTAAACACATAGCCAGAACATTCCTGCTAATAACTTGAAAGATTCTTCACCTTCTTTTTCTCAAAGATGCGTTACTATTTCTTTACCAGTATATTTTTATTTAAATGTAAAAATTGCAGCAAATTAAATTTGACTACAAAAAAATTTTTACTGCTGTAAATAACATCATAATTGCTAGCATTTATCTGTCCTAGAATTACATATCAATCCGATACAACTTTGATATCGGGTATTTGTCTTTTATTCCATAAAGCAGCAAATTTCATAAAGATTTAAAAGTAATTATTAAGAATTGAAAATAAAAATAGACCTAACGCACACAAGAGAATATCCAAAAACCAAAATCGTTTGACAATGGCTGTGGATGGAAATAGTATATTTTGATGCGATTTCAAGGATAATAGATAAATACATTACATTTTTAATTTTAGGATTGAATCTGTAATTTTAAACACATTATCTTAAACATAGAAATACTTCAATATAATTACTGAACTATAAAATGACTAAGTGTAATGATTGCGATTTATCCTGGAAGTTTTGACCCTATTACCTTGGGGCATCTTGATATTATTGAGCGTGGTAGTCAGTTATTTTCACAAGTCATTGTTGCTGTATTACGCAATCCCAACAAAACTCCATTATTCACGGTGCAACAACGTTTAGAACAAATACGTCAATCTACCACACATCTAGATAATGTAGAAATAGATGCCTTTGAAGGTTTAACCGTTGAATATGCTACCCGAAGCAAAGCGAAAGTTTTGTTAAGAGGTTTAAGAGCAATTTCCGACTTTGAAGTTGAACTGCAAATGGCACACACCAATAAAACTCTTTCCACCGAAATAG
>CAYMZW010000693.1:0-3159 GCA_964395005.1 uncultured Rivularia sp. | reverse complement strand
TTAGGAGTTAGGAGTTAGGAGTTAGGAGTTAGGAGTTAGGAGTTAGGAGTTAAAATTCTTTTCGCTCTACCCCCTTTCCCTTCTCTCTCTTTCAATTCCCAATGCCCAATGCCCAATGCCCTATCCCCAATTCCCTTCGGCCCAATTCCCCATGCCCCATGCTCTATGCCCAATTCCCTTCGGCCCAATCCCCTATGCCCCATGCCCCATGCCCCATGCCCCATGCCCAAACAAAGACTTGATGTTTTATTAGTTGAACTCGGTTTATCTTCGTCTCGTCAGCAAGCGCAACGGTTAATTCAAGCTGGTGAGGTGATGGTTGATAATCAGTTGGTGGATAAAGCGGGAACTTCTGTTGATGTAGCGGCAGAAATTAGGGTTAAGCAAAAGTCGCGTTTTGTTTCTCGCGGTGGAGAAAAGTTGGCTAAGGCTTTGGATTCTTTTAATATTTCTGTAGAAAAACGTGTTTGTTTGGATGGTGGAATTTCTACGGGGGGTTTTACCGATTGTTTGTTACAAGCGGGAGCTAGCTTAGTTTACGGTATTGATGTTGGTTACGGGCAAGTTGATTGGCGTTTGCGAAATGATGCTCGGGTAGTTTTGCGCGAACGAACTAATTTGCGCCATTTGACTCCGGAAGATTTGTATGGCTTGGAGAGAGGGGGAGAGGGGGAGACAAGGGGACAAGGGGACAAGGGGACAAGGAGACAAGGAGACAAGGAGACAAGGGGACAAGGCGATCGCAATAATAATCAAAATAATCAAAAAAGGAAAAATCAAAAAAATTTACCTCCCCTATCTGAGACAGGAGAGGTTTATGAAAGGGAATTTGCCGATTTGGCTGTGGTAGATGTGTCATTTATTTCTTTAACTAAGGTTTTACCCGCGCTGTGGCAACTTCTGCAATCTCCTCGTGAAGCTTTGTTGCTGGTGAAACCACAATTTGAAGTTGGGAAAAATAAAGTTGGTAAGAAAGGGGTTGTACGTAACCCAAATGACCAAGCTGATGCTATTTTTCAAGTTTTGCAAACCGCTACAGATTTAGGATGGTATTACAAAAATTTAACTTGGTCCCCGATAACTGGCCCAGCTGGTAATATTGAGTATCTTCTATGGCTTGGATGTGAAGATCAAACTCAAACCCTGGATTTATCAGCCGTTAAGCAGATTACAACTGAAGCTGCTGCTAGTTTAAACTCTTAACTTGCAAATTCTTAAAGCCTTAACCAGTAAGAATTTAAGATTTTTAATAAAAATCTGTTGGTTTCATGTTTTGTGAGAGAATTTCATACCTTAGACCTTTGACTTTTGACCTTTGACCTGTTATATATCATATACCCGACATTCGAGTGCATTGGGATTGCTTGCACAATAATCATCCAATGAGTTTTTGATTTTAGCTGCTTGCTTTTGATGGGATTTCTCAGCTTGCAATTCTTCGACAATATCCCAAGCTACAGCACAGTCACTAGAATCGCTTCCGTTTACTTCGCAGGTTGAGCGTGCTTCTGCAACGGCTTCGAGAATAGCTGTTTCCAGAGTGCTAACTACATTTTCGTTAGAGTTAGCCGTAGTTTGTAATATTTCTGTATTTTTAGACACTATAATATCTCCTCTGTATTCTTTTGCAAAGGTTAACTATAAACTTATATAGTTATTAATTTGTTTGCTTTTACAGTGTAGATATTCTGTCAAAAATCGTTCAGTAGTAAAAACCGAAATATATTTGGGGTAGTTTTACGATAGCTAAATGCAACATTAAAATCAGACTTTTGATAGACTTTTTAATTTGATATTTGATACAGATTCAAATTCACCTAACAAATACTTTCTAGTCACCGAAAAATTAATGATAATCCTGTAGATAATATATGGAATAAATAAACCAGCAATTAATCTGATAATACCTTCATCCAAAAATGAAATTTTTTGCAAGCTTAACTGAATAGGTTGATGCAGATACAGAATTGCCATTGAAGCGGTACCAATTTGATGGCTAATGCCATTAATATATTTAATTTTACTAACTCTTTTTGCTAAAAAATTAACAATAATAATACCTGAAACAGCTACAAAGAAATTTAAAATTGGTATTGCATAGCTATTATATTTCATATTAAAAGCTATGTCTATTTTTGGAAAATTATCTATTAAATACTGCATCAAAAATACAATTAAGGCAGTAAAAAATAATTTATTGGAATTAAATATAGCCGTTTTTTTAGATGCAATATGTCCAAACCAGTAAAATGGAAGTGCAATTAAAACAACGTTGATATTCCAAGGAAATTGAATATCGCTAAAAAACCAGCAATCAACCATTGCTAAACAATAAAAATTCAGCATGATGATGTTTATCAACCATTTATCGCTGTAAAACTTAGTATAAATAAAATTATATATTTGTTGAGTAAAAAATAAGCAAGTTACAAACCAAAAAATACCAAACGTACCAGTTAATATTTGACCGCCGTACAATTGTTTAAAGATAAAGGATAGTAACTGATTTAACGAATCTGATTGTTTATTGTGCCAAATTACCTGTATATATGTTGCTATAGTAGGAAGACTAAATAAAATAATAAATGATATGTAAGGAACAATTAATTGAAAAAACTTCTTTTTAAAAAAAGCCAAATAATCATATTTTTCTTTATATAGATATCCGCTGATAAAGAACAAAAGCGGCATATGAAACCAGTAAATATACTTTGCAACTTTCACATCAAGGAAAACATTAGCTGCAACAACCGTTACTATTGCAATACCTTTCCAGCAATCAATCCAATTTATTCTTCGTAACATTGATAGATATCTCCCCAATCCAAGCAATTACTAGTGATAGAGTATTCTGAATACGTCAGATATTGTACGGAGTATCAGTGTATTTTTTATTTGGCAAAAAATATACGTATTCCTTAACAATTTATAAAAAAAATAAATACCGAATTATTACTGCTATCTTCTACAACGCATATACCGTAAGTAGTTAGTAGATTTTACGTATGTATAAATATATAAAGAATCCGTAAATCAAAATGGGGAGAGGGGGAGAGGGGGAGATAGGGAGACAAGGGGACAAGGTGAGGAAATGATTTTTTGGCATTACTTTATTTCATCTTAACTCCTAACTTTTAACTCCTAACTCCTAACTCCTAA
>CAYMZW010000692.1:0-3165 GCA_964395005.1 uncultured Rivularia sp. | reverse complement strand
GGAATTTGATGATGGGTGCTGTTTTGGCAGCGTTTATTTTATTACTATTTCTCGGCTCTTTACGGACGGTTGCTGTTATTGCGATTACGATTCCTACAACTTTAATTACAGTATTTATTGTATTTGCAGCTTTAGGACGTTCTTTAAATGTAATTAGTTTAGCGAGTTTGGCATTTGCTGTGGGGATGGTGGTTGATAACGCCATCGTGGTTTTAGAAAATGTATTTACTCATATGCAAATGGGTAAATCACCAGTAAAAGCAGCAATCGAAGGAACAGAAGAAGTTGGTGGTGCAATGTTGGCTTCCACTTTAACCACCGTTGCTGTATTTGCTCCCATTGTTTTAGTTAAGGGAGAAGCAGGACAATTATTCTTTGATATTGGAATCGGACTTTCTGCTTCGGTATTATTTTCCTTATTTGCAGCATTAACCTTAGTGCCCATGCTCTCCGGGTTATTTCTCAACCAAGCAGAAGCGCAAAGAATCCTTCAGGGAATGGGAAATGAGGGAGCAGGGAGCAGGGAGCAGGGAGCAGGGGGACAAAGAAAGAATAATCAAATTGATTCGTTATTAATTGCTTCCGACCAAATAATTCCAAATCCAACTTCACCATCTTCCCCTCTCCTTGACAAGGAGAGGGGTGTCCGTAAGGACGGGGTGAGGTTTTTCCGGAATGGGTTTTCTGCGATTCAAAATCTAATTACAAAAATCTCCCAAATATTCCTCTTCTTCCAAAGAAAATTTGAAAAATTCCTTTTAGCCACCGTAAGTTGGTCAATCGGAGTAGGAAGAAAAGGAAGACGTTTAATAGTACTAGCAATTCCCATCACATTATTATTCATTAGCGTTCAACTACTACCACCAGCAGACTACCTCCCCGAAGGAAACCGTAACTTAATATTATGGCTTGCAGAGCCATTTCCCGGAACTAGTATTCCCGAAGCAATCAAACTTTCTCAAGGAGCCAGAGATTTCGTTAGCGAGCAACCCGAAGTCATGCGGAGTCTTTACGTACACCGAAACGGATTAAGAGCGATCGCCGCTTTTGTGAAACCAGAAGAAGCAACCGGGAATAAACTCGATGAAATAGTAGATAGATTCCGCCAGCAAAGCAGTAACTTTCCCGGATACCGTTTCTTAGTTCCTAGAAGAGTATCAATATTTAGAGATCCAGGAAAAGAATTTGAAGTTAATATTGTCGGACAAGATTTAGAACAATTAAATCAACTCCAACAACAGGTAATGCAACAATTGCGAGGATTATCAGGAGTACAAAACGTCCGCTCTAATTTTGTCACCGGAGCGCCAGAATTACAAGTTATCCCCAATAGAGTTAGATTAGCAGAAGTTGGACTTTCAGAAGCAGAAGTTGGTTCAATTGTTGAAGCAGCTTTAGGAGGTTTGCGAGCTTCCGAATTTACAGATGGTAAACGCGAATTAGATGTCACCGTCGAATTAGAAAATACTTCAGTTGAAACACCAGAACAATTACGACAACTACCATTAAATATCGGTAACGGCAGACAAGTACAGCTTGACGATGTTGCCGAAGTTGTAGAAGCAACTGGCCCAGATGCCATTAATCATGTAGACTTAGAACGTTCAATTACACTCACAGTTCGAGTAGCTAGAGAAGCACCATTAGGAGCATTAATCGACTTAACCGAACAGCAAATTTTAGAGCCATTACGCGAAAACTTACCAACAGGATTCCGAGCAGAATTAGCTGGCTCAGCAGATGTTTTATCAGAAACTTTAATGCAATTAGCTTCCAGTTTCGTATTATCTTTAATAATTACCTACTTACTACTAGTTGCCTTATATCGCTCCTTTTCCTTACCCATGTTAATCATGGCAACAGTACCTTTAGGAATCTCCGGAGCATTATTAAGTTTAATTCTTGCCAATTCAATTCCCGGTGTATTAGTTCCCTTAGATATGATAACCGGATTGGGATTTGTAATATTAACCGGAGTAGTAGTTAACAACGCAATTCTATTAGTAGATAGATCCTTACAACTGCAACAAGAAGGAAATAGCTACGACGACTCCCTTTATTTAGCAGTAAAAGATAGATTGCGACCAATTTTCATGTCAGCAGGAACAAGCGTATTGGGAATGTTACCACTCGCTGTAATTCCCGGAAAAGGAGCAGAATTATATCAAGGATTGGGAATTGTGTTAACAGGAGGATTGGCATTTTCTACCATTCTTACACCAACAGTAGTTCCCGCATTAATGGGATTGTTAAGAGATTATTCCGGTAAAAAGAAAATTGAAACAAAACAATTGCAGGAAGTTGAAGAAACATCCACAGCAAAAGTTTGAATAACCTCACCCCTTTCCCTCTGCTTGTTAAGAAGAGGGGTTTTTTTTAATTGTAGGGTGTGTTATGGATTTATCCTAACGCACCATTACAGAAAGGAATAAAATTTCCTGGGGAAGTACAGTTGTAGGTTGGGTTAGACGCTTTTATGATGTAGGGTTTGAGTTAATAATTGATCTAGCGTCGTAACCCAACATTATTATTTGTGAATAATGTGAGATATTTTTGTTGATTCTAAATCTTGATGTTGGGTTACGACACCAAATTTGAATCTTCGTTACAATCTAATTTGCTTTTGGTATCTAACCCAACCTACCTTTCTATAAATATTCCAAAGAAATCTGAGCAAAGTTATTTACATAGGTAAAATTATCATCTACATCTACCGCGTCTCTATTTAACCCACACACATTAAAATTAGCTTCATTAGCCGCAACCAATTCTTTCAAAGAGTCAGAAAGGAACAAAATTTCCTGGGGGAGTACAGATAATTTATCCGCGATCGCAATGTAAGACTGACTTTCTTTTTTGCTTCCGGTAGTGGTATCAAAATATGCGGAGAATAATGGAGTTAAATCCCCTACCAAGGTGTTTGCAAACAATAGTTTCTGAGCAGCAATTGAGCCGGAAGAATAAACAGCCAGAGTTAAACCCGCATCGTACCATTTTTGCAGATATTCAACAGCATCGGCATACAAGTGAGCTTTTAATTCACCTTTGTCGTATCCTTCTTGCCAAATTAAACCTTGCAGAGTTTTTAACGGCGTAATTTTCTTGTCTTCGGCTTGCCAACTCATCAATTGACTAATACAACCTTCCACATCAAGATTTGATTTG
>CAYMZW010000691.1:0-3176 GCA_964395005.1 uncultured Rivularia sp. | reverse complement strand
GAACTTAAGGTTTTACCCTTGATTGCAGCAGGTGCGATCGCCATGTACCAGTTTGTCAGCCCAGCGCGAATTTGGTTTGGGCAAATGTCCGATGCAAAAACGATTGGTGGCTACCATCGTTCTGGATATATATGGATTGGTGCAGTTTTTTTTACTGCTATTGCTTTTGTGGCGCTGCAAGTTGTATGGCAGTTAGGCTATAGTTTGCAGGCTAGCGGGTGGAGTTTTCAAACTTATGCTTGGACTGGATTACTAGCATTAATTTTTGCAATTTATGGTTTAGCTCTGAGTGCAAGTTCTACTCCTTTTGCGGCTTTATTAGTAGATGTAACCGATGAAGACAACCGATCCAAATTAATCGGAGTTGTTTGGTCGATGTTAATGGTTGGTATTGTAATAGGAGCGATTGTTAGTTCTACATTATTAGAAACACCAGAAGTTTGTGGCGCGGCTATTTTATCTTACAATCCTTCTCAAACTGGGGAAGTAGCTGATATCGGGCAACTGCAAGCTACAATTAACCCCGTATTTATTATTATGCCAGCCATTGTTTTTGGGCTGTGTATATTAGCAACTTTTGGCGTAGAAAAAAAATATTCGCGTTACTCTTTACGTTCTGTTGCTGTTGAAAGAGAAGATCAAATAACTTTAAATAAAGCATTAAAAGTTCTGACTGCTAATCGTCAAACAGGTTTATTTTTTGGGTTTTTACTGGTATTAAGTATAAGTCTTTTTATGCAAGATTCAGTATTAGAGCCTTATGGTGGTGAAGTGTTTGGAATGTGTATAGCTGAAACCACAAGGTTAAATGTTCCTTTTGGCATTGGAACTTTAATCGGGATTGCTTCCACTGGTTTTTTTGTAGTACCTCGTTTAGGAAAGAAAAATACTACTAAATTCGGATGTCTCAGTGCAGCAATCAGCAATCTTTTTATTATTATGGCGGGATTTACTGCTAGCAAAAGCTTATTAATGGGTAGCTTGCTGTTTTTCGGTTTATCATCTGGAATGCTGACAGCAGGTGCTACAAGTTTGATGCTGGATTTGACTGCGGCGGAAACTGCGGGTACGTTTATTGGTGCTTGGGGATTAGCGCAATCAATGGCTAGAGGTTCTGCGACTGTACTTGGTGGAGGTTTTCTCAACTTAGGTAAAATGCTATTTGAGTTACCAGCAATGGCATATGGGTTAGTGTTTTTTCTACAGGCAATAGGAATGATTTTTGCAATTTTATTATTGCGTAGAATTAATGTTAAAGAATTTCAAGATAATGCCAAAGTAGCGATTAGTTCGATTTTAGAAAATGAATTAGATTAAGTTAGTTAGGAGTCAGGAATAAGAAGTTATGAGTTATTAGTTATTACACTTGTTCCCAGACTCTGGCTGGGAAAACATTTTAAGAGGCTCTGCCTCTACAGATAAAGAAGGCAGAGCCTTCTAAGCAGTATTACCAGGTGGAACCTGGTAACAAGAAAAGCAAATGATAATTAATAATATGAAAGATTTTTGGAATCAGATTTTAAATTTTTCTCAAGCTACTACTATTAAAGTTGGAAAGCAGTTAATGCAAGATTTTGGTAGGGTACAAGCCGATAATAAAGCCGATGGTAGTTTGGTGACGAAAGCCGATAAATGGGCTGACAATGAAATTAGAAAAGCGATAAAATCTCAATTCCCCAATCACGGTGTACTCAGCGAGGAAAACGATAAAATTTTTCCCGATAACGAGTGGTGCTGGATTGTCGATCCTTTGGATGGTACTACTAATTTTACGAGAGGAATTCCTATCTGGTGTATTTCTCTAGGCTTGCTTTATAAAGGTACACCTGTATTTGGTTATGTTTATGCTCCTCCTACCAATGAAGCTTTTCACGGTTATTGGCAAGGTGATTCTGGATTGGATTTACCACAAGGAGCATTTCGGAATAATATTCCAATTAAAACTAGCGATGATGAAATTAGCAAAAATCATTTTTTCAACGTATGCTCTCGCAGTACATCTATAATTAGTCCAGATTTTCCTTCTAAAGTTAGAATGCTTGGTGTTGCTAGCTATAATTTTCTTACGGTAGCAACGGGGGCGGTATTGGGTGCAGTTGAAGCGACACCCAAGGTATGGGATATTGCTGGAGCTTGGGTTATTTTAAAAGCCGCTGGAGGTTGTTGGATATCTTTGAAATCCGAGCCTTTTCCTTTGGTTGTAGGTGAAGATTATACTGCTAAATCTATACCAACTTTGGCTGTAAGTAAACCGGAATTAGTTCAGGTGTTTAAGCCTTTTGTTGTTAGTTGATAGTTGATAGTTGATAGTTGATAGTTGTTAGTTGTCTCCCCATGCCCAATTATCAATTACCAATTACCAATGCCCAATGCCCAATGCCCCATGCCCAATTCCCAATTACAAATAATTTTCGGTAATTACGCCATCTTCTAAGAATGCTACGTTGTCGGCGAAACTTTGAATGCGGGAATCGTGAGTTACCATGACAACGGTGCTTCCACCTTCTTTGGCTAAATTACATAGTAATTCGATGACAGCTTGCCCGTTGTGAGAATCAAGTGCGGCGGTTGGCTCGTCTGCCATAATTAATCTGGGATTACCTGCTAAGGCACGCGCGATCGCAATTCTTTGTTTTTGCCCGCCGGATAAATCGCGGGGAAGCAAGTTGGCTTTATTGGCTAATCCCACCATATCTAATAACTCTAAAGCTTGGTTGGTGGCGGATTTTCCTTTTATACCTTTAATTTCTAATGCAAGTTGAACGTTTTCTACTGCGTTTAAAGCACCAAATAGGTTAAAACCTTGGAAAATGAAACCAATATTATCTCTTCTAAACTGAGATAATTTTTTACGAGACATTTGCGTAATTTCTTTCCCTAAAAGGTTTATGCTACCAGAAGTAGGAGTCAAAATCCCCGCCAGAATTGATAGTAAAGTGGTTTTTCCGGAACCAGAATGTCCCATCAATAACTGAATAGTACCCTTGGGAATATCTAAATCAACTCCTTTGAGTGCTACATAACGCTGTTTGCCAGATTGATATACCATTTCTACTCCTCTAGTAGAAATAGCTGAAGTTTTCAATTTAATTGCATCAATAGACTTTGAATCATTCCAACTGTCGATTCTGGAAGTCACTATACATCGATTTTGAGAAATAGTCATTTATTTAGGG
>CAYMZW010000690.1:0-3178 GCA_964395005.1 uncultured Rivularia sp. | reverse complement strand
AGCCTTACAAAGCTAAAAGCTAGTTGATATATTTGACTATATTTTTAGTAACTATCAATCGAACAAAGATAACTTTTTAGATTTAGATAAAATTCTATGTCACTCCAAGCTGGGTTTGATGCTGCAAAGGAAGGGCGCTATCAAGAAGCGATTCCAATCTTAGAACAATATTGTCGTAATTGTGCCGAACAGAGTTCCGCTGAATACTGTACGGCGCAGATGTGGTTGGTGAGGGGATATAAAGCTACTGGAGAAATCGAAAAAGCTTTGATTCTCTGCCAAAGGTTGATGCAAAGCGAACATCAGAAAGTCAGTGATTGGGCTTCTAAAATGTACCAGAAGCTGAATGAATCGCCATCACCGGAAACTGAAACTACACAAAATCCTGTTGCTAATAAAAAAGCTGTAGGTGCTGCTGGGGTGAAGTTAGCTATGGCAGGAGTTGGCGGAAATCTAGCTTTAGCTTCTGTTGTCACCATGTCTTTGATGTCTGGTATGGTGCTGGTATTGGCTTTGGGTATAGTTTTGATTGCTGATAGCCAGAATCCAATATTAGGTTTGGGAATTGCGATCGCCATCACCATACTTTTCAACGTTGCTGCTTTTTTCCTCTCTCCGTTTTTAATGGATTTAACCCAAAATTGGCTATACAAAACTCGTTGGGTTGAATTAGCAGAAATTGAAAATTTGAGTCCGGAAACGATTAGAGTTATTCGTCGGGTTTGTCAGCAGAAGAAAATCAAAACACCGCGTTTGGGCATAATTGAAGACGAGAACCCTACGGCATTTACTTACGGTTCTTTACCGAATAGCGCTCGTTTGGTGGTAAGTAGAGGTCTTTTTACTTATCTGGATGATGATGAAGTTGCAACAGTTTACGCTCACGAACTCGGACACATTGTCCACTGGGACTTTGCGGTGATGACTGTGGCTTCAACTTTAGTGCAAATCTGCTATTTGATTTACACCACAGCTAGAACAATCATGCGTAGCATGGGTGATAACAAAATTGCAGACGCAGCGAAAACAGCTTCATTCGTCGCATACATTTTTTACTTTATCGGTACTTACTTATTACTGTATCTTTCCCGCACTAGAGAATATTTTGCAGATCATTTTGCAGCAGAAGTTACGGGAAATCCTAATGGTTTATCTCGCGCTTTAGTAAAGATAGCTTACGGAATTGTCGAAGAAGGTTCGAGAGCAAAAGAGCCGAGTCGTTTAATAGAAGGAACTCGTGCTTTGGGTATTTACGATGCTAAAGCCGCAGCAACTACAGGAAATGCTTACCGCATCGCTTCTCAACCAGAAAAAGTTGGCCGAGTATTTCTCTGGGATATGTTTAATCCTTGGGGTTGGTGGATGGAGTTGAGTTCAACTCACCCTCTGACAGGTAAAAGAATCCGCGCTTTGAGTACTTATTCCGAGCAATTGGGTTTAGAAACCGAATTCGATATGGGGAAAGTTATTGGCGAAGGCAAGCATTTAAATAAAAAGAAGCTTTACGGAACTTTTGTTTCAGATATTTTCCTTTATGGTGCGGAAACAATTGGTTTGTTTGTAGGTATTGCGATCGGAATTATTGTAAATTCAGGTGTAAATAATCCCGGTTTATTAATTGGTTGTCCGTTAATTGGTTTGGGAATTGGAGTATTAGTTAAAGCCTTTGTAATGTATCCAGACTATGCAAAAGCAGTTGAAACAGACGTTCTCACTTTAATGTCAGATCCTTATGCTAGTCCTTTACGAGGTCAACCTGCAAAGCTTGAAGGGAAATTAATTGGGCGTGGTGACGCTGGTTATAAATTTGGTTCCGATTTGAAAATACAAGATCCTAGCGGAATGCTTTATTTGCGCTATGCTTCTCGATTTGGTTCTCTTGGTAATTTCTTATTTGGAATGAAGCGAGTAGAAAGTTTAATTAATATGAATGTTGCTTCTGTGGGTTGGTTTCGTCGTGGTGTAATGCCGTGGATGGATTTGATTGAATTAAAAAGTGAAAATGGTACCGTTGTTAATAGTTATCATCGTTTTGGATCGTTTCTTACTGGTGGTTTATTGATTGTTTTAGGTATAGGTTTGATGGTATTGTTTTCAGGGGTTTAGTAATTCAATAAAATCCTTACAATTAAAAAAAGCCTACTTGAGTGGGTTTTTTTTTGAAAACAATTTAGCTATGTAAATAATACAGTAAAATTACAGTAGTTATGAATTTATTTTATATGACAAACTTAGAATAACAAAATTAATTTAAAATCTATCAAAATGACATTTAACTCTAACCAAGAGCAATATAAAGGCTCAATATGGAATCCTTTTGTACCAACTAAAAGAGATATAGAAAGAACAGATGAGTTAGCAAGTAAAAATGCTGTTATAGCTGGTGTTTTAGGATTTATATTTCCTATCGGTGCTGCATTTTATCTGAATCGGATTTCAAATTCTCTTAAACTTGGTATGTATTTTATGATTATTATTTTTCCTATATTGTTCTCGGTTCAGAGTCAGTTTATTGAACGGTTTAAAAATATTGAAAATGCCGAACAACTTACTGAAGAACAATTTATAGAAAAAGTTAATACAATCAATCAAGAATATATCCCAGTAATCAGGGGAATAAATTTTTTAATTAGTATCGCTTTTATGGCTGAAAGTGCTAGAGCAGTTACTTTAGCTCGCAAGCGACAATCAGAAAATAACTTATAGTGATATCTAGATATTTTGAATTAATATAAGATTAAAAGTCTACTTAGGTAGGCTTTTTTGCTATATAAATTAATGTTATAAATTAGGTTTTGGTGCGTTAGAACAAAGTTCATAACGCACCCTACAATACTTTAAAAAATTGTAGCTGTGTGATACTAGCGCTATCAGATACAGTTTAAGATAAAATTATTGTTTTAACGTTCATATTACTTCAAAAAATTCAAAATAAACACATCCGCTGCCACATTCATTACCACCATCCGTTGCCACATCCGTCATCAAAATCCAAAACCACCATGTCTGTAATAGTTGCCACACTATATAAATTTGTCAAATTACCAGATTACGCAGAAAAACAACAACCTTTATTATCTATCTGCGAAACAAACGAAATAAAGGGAACTATTTTATTAGCTGAAGAAGGTATTAACGGTACCATTGCAGGTTGTCGTCAAGGAATTGATACAGTTAT
>CAYMZW010000689.1:0-3181 GCA_964395005.1 uncultured Rivularia sp. | reverse complement strand
TGATAAATAGTTTGACTGGGTAGATTTGAGAGGGTTCCCAGGTTTTTTTATGACTGATAGCAAACGGGGATTCGTCTGCCACAATAAATTAAGACGCAAGTTTTAAGCTGTGATTTGAGGAGTTTTTTGTCAGAGCGGTTTGTAGCTAAGCGTGTAGTTAATAAATTAGGACTTACGCAGCGATAACGGTGCCGGAGCCTGTTCGAGACATTCTAGATCCCCCCCTTCGGGTTCGCTAGTTTGGCGGGACGGAAACCGACACCGCCAACTAGACTCACCAACCCCCCTTAAAAAGGGGGACTTTATTAAGTCCTATAAATAAATGACTTATTTTTAATCTTAACCAATGCTTTATCTCAGAAATTTAAATTATCATCCAACTGCTACTCAGAATGCAATTCTCAAATCAATTAATTTGGATTTAGCTCCTCAAAAACTAGGTCTAATTATTGGGCCGAGTGGTTCTGGAAAAAGTACGCTACTCGAAATCTTATCTGGATTAGCAGAACCTACATCTGGCTCGGTATTTTGGCGGGAACAGGAATTATTAGCCGAAGACATTCAGCAAATAGCTGGTTTGGTGTTTCAATTTCCCGAACGTCATTTTTGCGGCGGTACAGTTTTAGAAGAATTACGTTTGGGACACCCAGAGTTAGGGATAGAGCGAGTTAGAAACGCATTAAGCGAAGTCGGTTTAGAACATTTATCTTTCTCAACCCCACCACACGCTTTAAGTGGCGGACAGCAAAGACGTTTAGCTTTAGCAGTGCAGCTAATTCGCCAGCCAAATTTATTGTTATTAGACGAGCCGACAGCAGGTTTAGATTGGTCAATGCGCCGTCAGTTGGTGAATTTATTGGCGAAATTGAAAGAACACTGGACTTTGTTGGTAGTTACTCACGATGCGGGAGATTTACTACCAATTGCTGATAGTTGCTGGACTTTAAATCATGGGGAATTGGAGTCGATAGATCCACAGAAGTTGAAGAAAAAGGTTGAGGAGTCGGAAGCAGCGGTTTAGGAAAAGTGAAGAGTTTGGCAACGGATGGAGTTTGGCAGCGGATGGAGTTTGGTAACGGATGGAGTTGGGTAATGGATGGAGTTTGGCAGCGGATGGAGTTGGGTAACGGATGGAGTTTGGTAACGGATGGAGTTTGGTAACGGATGAAGTAAGGAGTTATTAATTTAAGATTTGCGATCGATCGTTAATTAATTTGGCTATGGTTGAAGAATGGGTTTATCAACAACCAGATTTTGCTGCACAATTAAAGCCGATTCTTCAATCTAAAACTGGCGTTCGCTTTTTACTTCGGCAAGGAATGAAGCATGACTTCAAGTATGAAGGAGATCGAAGTGGTGCTTGGATGATACATTATGCCTTATTAGATGCAGAAAGAAACTTATTACCTTCTGAAACTTTGTGTGAAGGCGAAATAAAAGCTTATTTTCGGGTTTTAAATCCGGAATTACGTCTAGCAGTTCATAAACAGCGCATTCAGTCTGGAACGAAATTTTATGTGGTTGCTGGTTCGCATAAAATTGCTGAAGGTGTTGTTACGGAAGTTTTACACTTGGTAGATGAAAATTAAGATAATGAAGGCATTATGCTAAATCTTCCCTGCGATCGCAATAACATTCCCCACCTCAAAGCTATAATTTGATTAAAATAAAAGGTTTGTAAACTAATATGTCAACCCTTAAACAAATTGAAGCAGCTATCCTTACACTTTCGTCAGATGAGTTTCATCAACTTAGACAATGGTTCTTCGATCTCGATTACCAGCGGTGGGATGAGCAGTTAGAGCAGGACATTGCAGATGGTAAACTGGAGGCTTTAGCTGAAGAAGCAATCGCTGAGTTCAAAGCAGGGCGTTGTCGAGAAATCTGATGCATTACACGACGCGGAGATTTTGGAAATGTTATGACAGTTTGCCCGTAAACGCTCAGGAGACAGCAGACGGGTGTTATAAACTTCTAAAAATCGATCCGTCTCATCCATCACTGCACTTCAAGAAAATTGGTAAAAAGTATTGGTCAGTTCGAGCCGGATTAGATTACCGTGCTATAGGCGTTGAGGTAGAAAGCGGTATTTCTTGGTTTTGGATCGGAACTCATGCAGAATACGACAAGCTAGTTGGTAAGTTGTAGTAAATGGTACGACAATTTAATTGAACGGGGGGATAAAGATGCTGCGCTTCGTTCTGCTTCTTTTAACGTTAATTATTCATTATTAACTAATAGCGGTAGACTGACTATTAGATAATATATTTTTATTTAAATATGTCTGTAGCTTCTAATTCTTCTGTGCGCGAGCAACAACATCCCCTCATTCGTCAGCTAGCTGATTGCATCGAAAAAGTTTGGCATCAACATTTAGATTTATCTCCCTATAATTTGCCTGCCGATTTGGGATATGTGGAAGGTAAGTTAGAAGGTGAAAAACTTACTATTGAAAATAGCTGCTATCAAACTCCTCAGTTCCGCAAGCTACACATGGAACTTGCAAAGGTTGGTTCAATGCTGGATATTCTGCACTGCGTAATGTTTCCTCTCCCGGAATACGATTTACCGATGTTTGGTTGCGATTTGGTGGGAGGTAGAGGTGGAATTAGTGCGGCGATCGCCGATTTATCTCCCCTTAATATGAATGATGCGAAAGGTATTTTACCATCTAGTTATAATGCCCAACTCGGTGCGTTACCCGAATTAAATTTCTCTCAACCTCGCGAGTTACCTGAATGGGGAGAGATTTTTTCGGAGTTTTGCATTTTTATCCGCCCTGGTTCACCTGAAGAAGAACAAATGTTTCTTTCACGAGTAGAGAATTTGTTGGAAATTCATTGTAAAAATGCTGTTGCTGCAAAAACTGTTTCATCAGAAGCAGCAACTAAGCTATTGGAAGGACAATTAAATTACTGTACTAAACAGCAGCAAAACGATAAAACTCGCCGCGTTTTAGAAAAAGCTTTTGGTTCGGAATGGGCTGAATATTATATGAATACTGTTTTGTTTGATACTCCTTAAAGAGAGTTAGGAGTTATGAGTTATGAGTTATGAGTTATGAGTTATGAGTTAGGAGTTGGGAGTTAGGAGTTATGAGTTAAGAATTATCTTCTCTTTCTTCCTCCTCCCTACTCCCTACTCCCTACTCCCTACTCCCTACTCCCTACTCCCTACTCCC
>CAYMZW010000688.1:0-3181 GCA_964395005.1 uncultured Rivularia sp. | reverse complement strand
TTGGTTCCATTGTTCTCAAACTAGGAAACAAAAAGTGGTTTTCTTCTACGTACTGAGCGCCAAACAGACCCTTTTCAGCCCAAAAATAACGGTCTGTAGTGTGTTCATTACGCTTCACCAGCAGTAGAGCGGGTGGAAGAATGCCTTCAGCTTGAATAAATTTTCTCGCTGCCGTCACAGGTTTATCTTCGCCACTTTCGATGCTATATTGAGGCACATGTTCGAGAATGCGCCGTCCTTCCTGACGACGACGGCTTTTGCGCTTTCTTCTCCTAGCCAAACTATTTTCCTCCTCGTATTAGCTACAGATTGTAGTTATAGCTACAAAATCCGAGCCAATTATAAAAGTTTTAACCAAAAAAATCAATGGTTCTTAACTAACTGAAATTGAAACATAATTTTTTGGATATAGATTAATCAAAAAAATTAATTTGATTGAGTAATATAATGATGCTACATAGTCAATGATTCCGACTCAGAATTAGTTAAGATTTGTAATATCGCGAGCCACAAGAATTCATTTATGATCGTTTCTGCCAGTTCAGAGTTTGTTGCTCTGTGCCGAGAACAATTGACGCTGTTAGCGACGGGCTTAGGAGCATCGTTGAGCGTTGTATATTTGACACAAGAATTGGCAGAAGTTCCACCACACAAGGGGGAAGCCGAGTTAATTCCTGTTGCTGTTTATCCGGAGACTGCGGTGGTAGGGCAAGAGCATCAGATAACCTTACCATTTGTGAATCGTTATTTGTTAAATCCTTCATCAGAAGTAATTAGTTCGCAATCTAAGGATGCTTTCTCAAATCAAACACAAAAGAATAATCAAGAATACTTAATGGATCGCGACCAAATTGTTTTACCTTTGATTCACGATTCGGTGATGATGGGGTTATTAGTCACGAGTAGAGAAGATCGTGCTTGGAAGGAAAGCGAACGTACTCAAGTAGAAAATGTAGCTCAAAGTTTGGCGATCGCCTGCATTATGGATAGACGACGTGCTTGGCTAACTTCTCAGTTGCATCAACATCAGATAATGCAAGAAAAGCAGCTAGATTTGATGGATAACTTATTACATCAGTTTCGCAATCCGCTAACAGCTTTACGAACTTTTGGAAAACTTTTAACGAAGCGATTGCGACCAAAAGATGTAAATAGAGAAGTTGCTTTGTCTATAGTTAGGGAAAGCGATAGACTTAAAGAATTGCTACAGAAATTTGATGAAGCAATCGACTTGACTCCAGAGGAATTACTCCCAGCAAAATTGCCTGCACAACAAGAAGTAGAGTACCTTGCAACTGTAGAAGAAAAGGCACCTTTACTGTTATTAAATGGTGCAGAACAAGAAGTTTTTAATTTTGATATAAATGAAGTATTGCAGCCATTATTAATAACAGCAAAAGCAATAGCCAAAGAGCGTAATTTAGAATTAATAAGTGAATTTGATAATAATTTATCTTTAGTAAAAGGTAATCCTCAAGCATTACGAGAAGTATTAAGTAATATTGTTGATAATGCTTTGAAATATACCCCCGCAGGCGGCAAAATCTTAATTGAATCGGTACAAGATAAAGTTAATTTTGTCGAAATTGCTATTAGCGATAACGGTCCAGGTATTCCACAAAAAGATTTAGAACATCTTGGAGAAAGAGGTTATCGAGGAGTACAGGCTCAAACTGAAATTCCCGGTTCCGGATTAGGATTAACTATAGCTAAACAGTTGATAGAACAAATGCAGGGCGAAATGGAAGTTTTCAGCCCTGCTACTCGTTTTGATATTGAATTACTACGAACTCCGGGAAGTACGTTTATTGTTCGTTTACCGGAAGCGGAATAAAGGTCAAAGGTTAAAGGTTAAAGGTTAAAGGTTAAAGGTCAGAAATTTGAAGTTGTTAATTCCTAACTCATAACTCCTAACTCCTAACTCTTAACCTTCTACCGATATGAAACCTCGAAACTTTCACCGATAGTCATTTCTAAATCGGTGTTTGGATCGATAACAATCAAGTCAACACTCTTCTTGTTGAAGAAGATACCAGTTATTGCACCGATGGCTGCACCACCTAAAACTTCTTCAGTTGCGACTGCGCGATCGCCTGTTACCGCAGCGACAGCAGCAGCAGCACCAGCACCTAATGCGGTGTTCTTGATGATACCTTTTGTGCTAGTACCTTTTTTGATAGTTTCAGTTTTGGTAATGATTCCAGAAGTAGCGCTAATGTTATATTCTTGTCCGCTAGTGGTAACAAGTTTCTGAGCTACGAACTGGGAACCACCACTCGCAGGTTGAATTTTACCTTCAACGCGAGAGCCAGCAGGAATTACTAAACTTCCGGTATCTGTAATTACGTTTTGCGAGATAGTCAAAGTCAAAGGCGCTGTTTCATCCTTTGTAACCATAATCTTTTGGGCATTGTCGTACTTGACGGGCAGAACAGTTCCTACGGGGATAGTAATCTTATCAGGACCGATCGCTACGATGTATGGCGAGTTGATAGCGGTAGCTTGATCGGTGCTAACTAAAGCTTGATGAATATAAGCCGCTACATCTGCACGGGTTGCGGTTCCTTTGGGGCTGAGAAATTTAGTATTTGGATAGTTGACTACCATTCGCCTTTGAGTTGCTGCGGCGATAGGGGCACGAGCATAGCCGGAGATGTTATAAGCATCGTTGTAATTTGCCAAGGTGCTTTCAACGTTACCGCTAGCAACATAGTCTAAACCGTTGGAAAGAGAAACCAACACCTGCTCGCGAGGAATGTTTTGAGTAGGGCGGAAAACTCTACCAGGATATCCAGACAAGAAACCAGTACTGTAAGCTTCTTGAATCGCACTGTAAGCCCAATAGTTAGATGAAACATCAACAAAGTTAATTGGCTGTCTCTCTTGCTGCTTGTTAAAAGCTTTGCGAATCATCGCCGCAAATTGAGAGCGAGTAACTGGTGCATCTGGACGGAAGCTACCATCGGGGAAACCGGCGATAACTCCTCTTTGTGCCAATTCTGTAATAAAAGGTGCCGCCCAGTAGTTAGAAGAAACATCATTAAAACGACTTTGAGCAAATGATGGTGCGGGTGCGACTAAAGGCGCTACAGTACCTGCTGTAATACCTACAGCCATAAATGCAGCACATTTTGATTTCCAACGATTTAGATTAGACATTAATTTTATCCCCAACAATTCC
>CAYMZW010000687.1:0-3182 GCA_964395005.1 uncultured Rivularia sp. | reverse complement strand
TAATTCGTACCGAACATTATCTTTCTCCCAACCACGCTAGAAATCTTGGTTTGCGCCGAGTTGACACTAAGTATGTAGTGTTCATCGATAACGATGTAGTGGTAACTCCCGGTTGGCTAAAAGCTGCGGTGGATTGCGCTGAAGAAACCAATGCAACCGTAGTTAGTCCCCTTGTGTGTCAATATTTACCGCTACACGAAGAAGTACACTGTGCTGGTGGTGAATCGGGAATTAAAGTAGAAACCAAAAACGACACCACGAGAAGACGATTTATTGAAAAGATTTTCAAGCAAGGTAGAAAAGTTGCAGATGTGCGTCCAAATTTGCAGCGTGGAGAAACCGGATTAGCTGAATTTCACTGCATGATGGTACGCACAGAAATTTTCGATAAAATCGGTTTACTCGATGAAGGTTTACTAAATACCAAAGAACACGTAGATTTGTGCATTTTGGTAGCCGAAGCTGGCGGTACTATTTATTTAGAACCCGATTCCTTAGTAACTTACGTACCTGGGCCACCTTTAGAATGGTCTGATGTCGGGTATTATATGTTACGTTGGAGCGACGGTTGGGAAATGGCTAGTTTGAAAAGATTGCGCGAAAAGTGGAATCTATCAGAAGACAAGTATTTCCAAAATAAATACAAGCGGCTAGGATGGCGCAGAAAGATGACAATTATCGATCCTATCTGTAAGAAACTTAGCTTCGGGAATCGTTTCTTATCTAAAGTAATCGGTAAATTAGTTGGTAAAGCAGATAGATTGCTCAACCAATACATTACTAGCAGCTATGCTAAGAAACATCTACAGAATAACTCCAACCAAACTCCCCCCACTCAACCACCATCTGCGGTTACAGCTTCATCGCAGGGTTAATTGTTTATCCATAGAATATTAACTCCTGTGCCCACAAATTAATTTGTAGAGACGCGTTAGCGGAGCGTGCCCGAGAGGGCATTATATCGCGTCTCTACATCTAGGGGATAACGCAAAATTTAAAACCAAGGGTGAAAAAAAATTGAAAAGAAAATTGAAAAAAAAGAAGTTTAGAAATCAACCACTAGAAGCGATTTATACCCCAGAAAGCTTACTTAGAAATCCTTCCAGGTTATTTAAACAAATGTGGTGGGATTTGCTAAGCTCTCGGGAACTTGCTTGGAGGCTGTTGGTAAGGGATATCAGCGCTCAATATCGTCAATCATTTTTAGGTATAATTTGGGCTTTCATACCACCAATAATCATGGCTGCTGGATTCACTCTCGCCAGTCAAGCTAAGGTGATTAACATCGGAGAAACCGATTTACCTTATCCTGCCTATGTAATGTTTAGTACAGCTTTGTGGCAAACTTTTGTAGAAGCAATAAATGGCCCGGTAAAAGCGGTGACGGTAGCTAAACCAATGTTAGCAAGAGTTAACTTTCCTAGAGAAGCGTTAATTTTGGCAAAATTAGGCGAAGTATTTTTTAATTTTGCTATTAAGCTAATTTTAATTATCGGCTTATTTATTTGGTTTAGCGTTCCCGTAAGTTGGACGGTAATTTTAGCACCAGTAGCTTTAATTCATTTAATTTTCTTGGGTACCTTTATCGGTGTTTTACTATCACCTTTAGGAGTTTTATATCAAGATGTTTCAAAGGGGTTAACTTTACTAACAAGTTTTTGGCTGTTTCTAACTCCTGTAGTTTATCCAGTTCCGACACAAGGAATTTTCGGTAATATAGTAAAGTTAAATCCCGTTACTCCCTTGCTCGTAACAACGCGAGAATTGGCAACCACGGGGATTATATCGGAACCCGTAGGGTTTTGGGTAGTCAGTATAATTACTATAATTGGATTATTTATAACCTGGATCGGTTTTCGTTTAGCAATGCCTTTTGTGGTTGAGAGAGTAAGTTCCTAAATTATGACTAGTTTAATAACAAAAGAAATTGATACGCAGCCTGAAGAACGTGAAGCAGTTATTTCCGTTGAAAATGTTTCTAAAAAGTTCTGTAGGGATTTAAAACGCTCTTTATTTTACGGTTTAAGAGACATTGCTTCAGAAATTACTGGTGGTAAACGAAAAAGCGATACTTTACGTAAAAATGAGTTTTGGGCAATTGATAATGTTAGCTTTAAATTACATCGAGGTGAAGCACTCGGTTTAGTAGGTTCTAATGGAGCCGGAAAAAGTACCATATTACGAATTATTAGCGGTTTAATTAAACCCGATACTGGAACCGTTAAAGTTAAAGGTAGAGTTGCTCCTTTAATTGCTTTGGGAGCCGGTTTTAATCCGATTTTATCGGGACGAGAAAATATCTATGCTAATATGTCAATTCTCGGTTTACCAACCGCTGAAATTGAAAAGAGATTTGATGAAGTTGTAGAATTTGCCGAAATCGCCGACGCAATTGATGCACCAGTTCAAACTTATAGTTCGGGAATGGCTGCACGATTGGGATTTGCTTGCGCCGTTCATATCGAACCGGATATTTTATTAATAGATGAAGTGTTGGCAGTAGGTGATGTCAAGTTTAAAATGAAATGCCATCGCAAACTATCTGAGTTGCGTAAAAAAGGCACGGCGTTTATATTAGTGACTCACAATTCTCACAGCATATTAAACATATGTGAAAGCTCTATTTATCTTAAAAAAGGTCAGTTGATTACTTCTGGAGATACCGAAAAAGTAATTCGTAAATACGAAGAAGACCTTTGTTTAAGCGGTAAAGAAAATGCTTTGGGAAGAATGGTTCTACCATCTAAACCTAAAGAAAAAAGCAACGGATTAGATATAGTTTCTCTCTGCTTTAAAGATGAGCAAGATAATAATTTAGAAACTTTATTTACTGGCGAACCGGCATATTTAAGTGTAGAATGTAAATCCTACGAGCATATTAAAACTGCCAATTTAGGTATGTTGATTACGGCATTATCCGGAGGAGAAGGTCTTGTTTTATATTTGACCTCTACTAGCGATAATCAAGATTTAGAAATTCCTATTGGTAAATCGGAAATACGAATGCATATGCCCTATTGCTCGATGATTCCCGGCGTATACAGCGCCAGAATTTATATCCGCAATGGCGTACTTTCTTACGACATAGTTGAATCTTTTCGATTCACAGTTAAAGCTAATAAAACTATTAGTAGATGTCAATTTTATCAACCAAGAGAATGGCAGGTTGTGAGCAAATAAAA
>CAYMZW010000686.1:0-3182 GCA_964395005.1 uncultured Rivularia sp. | reverse complement strand
TATTGTTGTTGCAGAATAAAAAATTGAATAATTGAATAATTTACACTTCTATGGCGTTGCTGATTAAAAGTATGAATAGCCCCCCGACCCCCAGGGGGAGAAATATAATTTAAAGTCCCCCAAATTTGGGGGATTTAGGGGGCATAGCTGTGAAGGAAAAAATAAATTCATACCCGGATTCAGCAACGCCACTTCTATTGCATCAGAACTTACGCAATCGCAACGGTGTCCGCAGGTATTTCACACGTTTAGATCCCCCCAACCCCCCTTTTTTAAGGGGGGCTTTGCGTAAGTCTTGTGCATAAAGATAATTTTCTCACCCCTATAAAAATAATAAGAAAGCGGAAATTAAAGAAATTCAAACAAAAAATTCAAACAAATTGCTTTCTAACTAATATTCAAATTTCTGAACTAATAGCAAGTAAAAGTAAATTTATAAGGTGAGATTAATTAATTATGAATGTACAAAATACAGCACAATCACAAAAACAAGGATGTCCTTTTCATCATCAAAGTTGGCAGAAAGAAAAAGTAGGGGAAAAATATCAACCTTTTGCTAATTCTCAACTTTCAGACCCTTATTCATTTTATCAAGAAGCGAGAAGCAAAGAGCCAATATTTTATAGTCATGAATTAGATGGTTATGTTGTAACTCGCTACGAGGATATAATTACTATACTTAAAGATCCTGCAAAATACTCTTCCAAAGATAATTTACAGCCAATCGGGGAATATACAAAAGAAACCATTGATGTCTTACGTAAAGGATTTCCTTTTGTTTCCGATTTAGTAAACAGCGACGGCGATCGCCACAAGTTTTTGAAAGAACCTTTGTTAAAAGTATTTGCTCCAGCACGGATTAAAGAAATGGAAGGTTCTGTATGTGCGACTGCAAATAGATTGGTAAACAATTTTATTAAAGATGGTGGTGCAGATATTCTCGAACAATTTGCTTTTCCCATGCCGTTGGAGGTAATTCTGAATCTATACGGTGTTCCTTTGGACAAAATGACGGACATCAAAATATGGTGTAACGATATGGCAGAATTATTTTCTTCCCCATTAACACCAGCAAGACAAACTGAATGCGCTCGCAGTTTTGTATCCTTACAGTACATGGTTGCAGATTTAATCGAGCAAAGAAAGAAAGCACCCCAAGACGATTTAATCAGCAATATTCAAGATTCCGATTTAACTATGCCGGATATGATAATGGTTTTGTGTGGATTAATATTCGCCGGACATAAAACCACCAGTCACTTGATAGGAAATGCTTTGAAAATCCTGTTAGAGAAACCCGAATTATGGCAATCAGTTCGCGAAAATCCATCAATTATTCCTGGAGTTGTAGAAGAAGCATTGAGATACGAAGCTCCCGTACCTGCTGTAAATCGAACTACTACCGAAGTCGCTGACATTGGAGGATTAATTTTACCCAAAGGAACCAAATTATTTTTGATGTACGGTTCCGCAAACCGCGATGAAAGCAAGTATGAAGATGCTCAAAACTTCGACATCAAAAGATTTCAGCAAAAAAACACCCCTCATTTAGCCTTTGGTCATGGAATGCACCGCTGTATCGGTTCCAAATTGGCTCTAACCGAAGCCCGTATTGCTTTACAAATATTAGCTGCAAGACTGCCAAATCTCAGACTTCAACCCAATCAAGAATTTACATATATTCCCACATTGAGAAGTCGCGGCTGTAGCAATCTTTTTGTTGAATGGGAGAACAGTTAACAGTTAACAGTTAACAGTTATCAGTGAGCAGTGAACAGTTATCAATTATCAATTAAAACAATGAACGAACAAAAATGCCCTTTTCATGCTGGTAAAGAATACAAACCTTTTTCTAAACCACTGCTTGATAATCCTTATAAATTTTATCAGCGTGCGAGAAATGAGGAACCGATTTTTTATAGCGAGTTGTTGAATGCTTATGTAATTACACGGTACGATGATGTTTTAGAAGTACTCAAAAATCCAGATGTATTTTCTTCGGCGAAAAGTCTTCAAGCTATTGGAGAGTTTAGCCCGGAGGTAATAAATGAGTTGCGTAAAGGTTTTCCTGTTGTCTCTTTAATTGGTAGCGATGGTGACGAACATAAACGATTACGCGCTCCTTTACAAAAAGCTTTTGCACCGCAAAGATTAACGAAAGCAGAAGAATCTATTCGAGCTACCGCTAATAAATTGGTAGATAATTTTATTAACAACGGCACAGTAGATATAGTATCGGAATTTGCTCATCCATTACCCCTCGAAGTCATTTTAAAAATGTACGGGGTACCTTTAGAGAAAATGCCATTAGTGAAAAAAGCGGGTAATAGCACTTCAGCTTTATTTTCCACACCTTTAACAGCAGAGCGTCAAATCGAATGTGCAAAAAATTATGTTGCCCTGCAAAATTATCTTGCCAGTTTAATTGAATCAAGACGCTCTGCTCCCGGTGAAGATTTAATTAGCGAATTACAAACCAGCGACTTAACTTTACCAGAACAGGTTTTACTTTTATGTGAAATAGTTATAGCAGGACATAAAACAACAGCAAGCTTAATTGGAACAGCAGTCAAATTATTAGTAGAAAATTCTCAAACATGGCAGAGTTTGCACGAAAATCCAGCGCTAATTCCTACAGCTGTAGAAGAAGTCCTTAGATACGATACATCAGCTCCATCAATGATTCGAGTTACCACTCAAGATGTTACCCTTTCACAAGTGACAATACCTTTATATAGTCGAGTTTTATTGCTCTTTGCTTCCGCCAACCGCGATTCCCAACAATATGAAAATGGCGATCGCTTCGATATCAACCGTTTTCAAGACACTCCAGTCAACCATCTGGCATTCAGTCATGGAAAACATCACTGTTTAGGTTACAACTTAGCTCGAAGACACGCGAAAGTTGCGATAGAAATCTTATCGTCTAGAATACCCAATTTACGAATTGTTCCCAATCAGGAATTGAACCATATTCCCACATTATTAGACCGTGGTTACGAAAGTCTTTATTTAGAGTTAGGAGTTAGGAGTTAGGAGTTAGGAGTTAGGAGTTAGGAGTTAGGAGTTAGGAATTTTCTCCTTCTCTTCCCCTTCTGCTTAATTTCATACTGCCATATTTTCGAGCTTAACTGGGAATAATAAATAAAAACAAGTTCCCAAAATAAGCAGATGTCAGACAA
>CAYMZW010000685.1:0-3186 GCA_964395005.1 uncultured Rivularia sp. | reverse complement strand
TCCTAACTCCTAACTCCTAACTCCTAACTCCTAACTCCTAACTCCTAACTCCCTATGCCCTATCCCCAATTCCCAATTCTGGTAAGATAATTTTTTACCTAAACTGCAAACGGGAGATAACAGGGGTGCTGACACTTGGTGTAAATATCGATCATATCGCCACTATTCGACAAGCGCGGCGCACGGTGGAACCAGATCCCGTAGCGGCTGCTGTTTTAGCTGAGTTGGCTGGTGCTGACGGGATTACGGTGCATTTACGGGAAGATAGAAGGCATATTCAAGATCGAGATGTACGAATCCTCCGGGAAACTGTAAGAACTCATTTGAATCTGGAAATGGCAGCCACCGATGAAATGTTAGCGATCGCTCTCGATATCAAGCCCGACTATGTGACTCTAGTACCGGAAAAACGCGAAGAAGTCACCACCGAAGGCGGTTTAGATATTGCCGGACAAATTGATAGAATCGGAAATATTGTAGACAAATTGCAAAGTAATGGCATTCCAGTCAGTTTATTTATAGATGCCGAAGACTCACAAATTGAAGCATCTGTCAAGGTAAAAACTAAATTTATTGAACTGCATACGGGAAGATATGCAGAAGCAAAAAATGAAGTAACTCAAGATATGGAGTTAAATTTATTATCATATGCTTGCAATCAAGCCAGAAATGCCGGATTGCGCGTAAATGCCGGACATGGACTTACCTACACCAACGTTTATCCCATAGCTTGCATTGAAGGCATGGAAGAACTTAATATCGGTCATACTATCGTTAGTAGAGCTTCTTTGGTAGGCATGGAAAGAGCAGTAAGAGAAATGAAGCAAATCATGCATGGGAAACAGTTAACAGTTAACAGTTAACAGTGAACAGTTAACAGTGAGCAGTAAAAATATCTTGATAATTGATAATTGATAATTGTTAACAGCCCGGTAGAAGTGTGATATGAGCGCAACACAATCTCAAGATTTACCATTGTGGGTGCAAGAAAGAGAAAAGATAATTGCTAGCGGCATCGATAATCAATGGAGGGGTGGCAATCCTCCCGATTATTCCGAATCAAATCAAGGTTTGGCTGCCGAAAGTCTAATTCATCATCAAGCGGGTTCCCTTGAAGCTATTGTGGAAAATTTAGTCCGAGCTTTTGAATTAGAGGCTTCTTTCAAAACCAATACACAACAGTGGTTATCCGTTGTAAACGAAAAATTTCGCATGAGTAGCAACGGTGGTGAAGAATTCACCGCACAAGATGTCTCGAATGCGGGAACTTATAATTTATTTATTACCGACACCGAAGAATACAAAGCAACTGAGGAAAACTTTGAATCATCCGGAAGATTATTTCGTAGCGCATTTCCCAAAGGATTTTTATGGGAAGTTTTAGAAGTTTACAGTTCTCCACCAAACGTTACATTTAAATGGCGACATTGGGGAACTTTTAATGGTAAATACAAAGACTATGCTCCTACAGGGGAAGTTGTGGAGATAATAGGAATGAGCATAGCCCGCGTTACCGATGACTTGAAAATCATCAATGTAGAACACTACTTTGATAACAGTCAGTTTTTTGCCAAGCTGACAAGTGGTGGAAAGCATCAAAGCGGTAAGTCTATTTGGGCAACAATCAAAAGATTTTTCTTGAATAGAGACACAGCCGAGATACAGCAGCTCGCAACTAGCTGCCCATTTAAGAAGTTAGCCGCTCCTTTCAATTCTTAAAATTAAATTGCACTTGGACGCAGTATTATATCCTGTGTCCGGGTAGTTTGTTCAATTAACTATTTAATCTATAAGGATGTAACTATGCAAACATACTATTACGTACTAGCTTCTCAACGTTTTTTATTAGAAGAAGAACCTTTTGAGGAGGTTTTAAAGGAACGCACTCGTTATTATCACGAGCAGGAAAAACAAATTGACTTTTGGTTAGTTAAGCAGCCAGCTTTTCTCGAAACCGCTGCTTTCTCAGAGATTAAAGAAAAATGTCCTCAGCCAGCAGCCGCCGTCGTTTCTACCAATCCTCAATTTATCACCTGGTTAAAACTACGATTGGAATATGTAGTAACTGGCGAATTTCAAGCCCCTTCTGCTGAAATTCCCGACGCTGTAGCTAGTATGGCAACAGTTTAATTTTAGGGAATAGGGAGTAGGGAGTAGGGAGTAGGGAATGGGGAATGGGGAATGGGGAATGGGGAATAAGGGACAAATTAAACGGTATGCGATCGCGAAGGTATTTAACACCTTTAACCTTTAACCTTTAACCTTTAACCTTTAACCTTTAACCTTTAACCTTCACTCTTTGATAAAGTCTTTTAACTATGGTGTGTACTAGGGGAAAAATATGAATTCAATTAAGTCAAATATTTTGCGTAAATTTAAAATACCAACCGCTTTAATATTATCAACAGCTGGTTTGCTGTGCGGTATAAATTCTGTATCTGCTCAAAGGAATATTCCTACCTGTCAATCTCCTAGAACAGGTGAATATCTTTTATTAGTAGTTAGTCCAACTTCAGATAATCAAACTCAATTAAAGCGAATATTACCCACGAAAATTAGGACAGATACCTGTAAATATCTCGACGATACAGTTACCCGTATTGGTGGATTTAAGAAAATTGACGATGCCAACCGCTGGGCAAGATATATCAAAGATTCTGCTGGTTTATCTGCAATAATTACTACCAGACCTACGGATACACCCACCCCTTCTCAAGCAGGAACCCAAGCAAATACGGTAAGCTACAAACCCCGACGTTTGGGGGATGGTTATGCTGTACTAGTAGATTATTACAATCGACCTCAACTAGCATCGGAAGTTCGTAAAGCAGTTAAAGGAGACGTTGGTTTCGTCGCTTACGGCAGACGACCTTATTTGTTAGCAACTTACACCAGCGACCAAAAACAAGCCTATCAAACCTTAGAAGAACTATCAAAACGCGGCTTCTTCGCCATCATAGTTGACAGTCAAAAAGTAATGTTATTGCGTTCCGTTGTCGAATTGCCAAATTAATAATCAGTTATCAATTATCAGTTAACAGTTATAACTCCTAACTTCATCCGTTGCCTAACTCTTAACTCCATCCGTTGCCGCCACTCCATCCGTTGCCGCCACTCCATCCGTTGCCGCCACTCCTAACTGTTCACTGTTCACTGTTCACTGTTCACTGTTCACTGTTCACTGTT
>CAYMZW010000684.1:0-3188 GCA_964395005.1 uncultured Rivularia sp. | reverse complement strand
TATCTAACTGAATACCCTCAGCATCAATTAGGGCATTCAAGAATTTCATCATGTTAACGCGCTCTATACCATTTTTCGTAACGGTATAGTAGCCGCATCGTTTGGCTTTATCTTCCTTGCTTTCGTTTTCTAGCTCTTTAACTTTCTTGAGTAAATCTTCGCCGACTAGAGGTTCAATTTTTTTCTGTTTAGCCATCAACTTAAATCAAAAACTAACGATGGGTGTGGTGGAATCGATTTCATTTTAACTGACATTGAGGTATTAAGAACACCCTATATGATTAAATTTAATTTTTTTTTGAGGTCGCGATATAAAACTTACACTTCCGATCAAAATATTTTAACTATGCAGATTGCTTGAGGCCGGTTGATAGCATCAAAAAAAATTATGCAAAATACAAAGCAATAGCAATAACTATATAATAAATTTACCCCTTGGAAAGTAGTGGTTAATTCCAGCTTGGTAACGGTCTATCGCAACACAGATGCTGCTAGACTGTAGAAAATTGAAATTGAAATTTTCCATCGAGGAGTGTCTATTATATTGCTTGCTTGCCGCTCTGTTGATACGAAGTATAAGTAATTTGACAAGCACAAAATATGAATATTTTACTTTTCAAACATTAATCGTTATCTAACCCTAATGAAACTTACTACTAAAGGACACTATAGTGTAAAAGCGTTACTAGATTTAAGCTTGCAGCAAAAAAGTGGCCCTTCTTCAACTAAAGTTATTGCAAACCGTCAAAATATTCCCGCTCCTTATCTGGAAAAACTACTAATAGAAATGCGTCGTGCTGGATTGGTAAAATCAATACGTGGTAAAGATGGTGGATACCAATTAGCGCGAGAACCTGTCAAAATATCTTTAGGAGAAATTTTAGAAGCAGTTGGCGAAACAATTGAACCTTTACCTCATCACAAAGCTTACCCACAAGCAGCTGAAGATTGGGTCACTTTTACTGTTTGGCATAGACTCTCTCAAAAGCTCAAAGAAGCATTATACAGCATTACTTTGGCAGACCTTTATTATGATGCTCGCAGCTGGCAAGCTTCTCTTGGAGAAGAAGCTAGTTTTGTGGTTTAGTTATTAATTATCGGTACCTAGCTGTGGAGGAAAGCAAAAAGTAGAAAGTAACAAGTGAAAATTATTAAATCTATCGAGCAATGAAACAAAGGTATTTTTTTACTATCTATATAGTACTCCCTTGTTTTTTTAAGCGCTATATGATTTTTTGCACTATTCCACAAGCCCTGTATTGGTGCTTTGACTAAATCTTTATCAACAAAAACTGTTTTGAACCTCTTTCAGATTAGATATTGGATATTAAAAATTAAATATTAAATAAAAAAATAACTATCTAGCGCTCGCGCATGAGATAATTTAAAATTCTATAAAAGCAAATCTTTCTAAATCTGAAATCTGAAATCTGAAACAGCCCATATCTGTTCTTTCAAGAAGACAATCGTAAATCTAAAATCTAAGATCGGGTGAATTTTCCTTCTGCTATCTTGATTCTTGCTGCTAGTTTAGATTATTTGATCGGCGATCCGTGGAGTTGGGTTCATCCCGTACAAGTTATGGGTTGGCTTATTTCTCATTTAACTAAATTAGCTCTCAAGTATTGTCATAATTCCTTAACACAACGTTTAGCGGGAATAGCAATAACTGCAATTCTGGTAATAGGTAGCGGTGCGATTAGTTGGATAATAGTCCGATGTGCTATATGGATAAATCCAATATTGGGAATTTTGGTAGAAAGTGTTTTATTAGCTAGTTGTTTTGCCTTCAAAAGTTTAAGAATAGCAGCCGAAACAGTTTTGCAGCCTTTAAAAGTAGGAAAAATTGACGAAGCCCGTTCTCTTCTAAGTAATTTTGTCGGTCGAGATACACAAAATCTGACTTCAGAGGAAATTTTACGCGCAGTCTTAGAAACAGTAACAGAAAACGCTACTGATGGCATAATGGCTCCTCTCTTTTATGCTGTTGTAGGTGCTTTTATACCCATTATTAGTCCTTCAACTTTTGCTTTAGCATATAAAGCCAGCAGTACTCTTGATTCTATGATTGGTTATCGCGAAGTTCCTTATATTTATTTAGGATGGTTTAGCGCACGTTTAGAAGATTGTTTAACTTGGTTGCCATGTAGGCTAACAGTTATAACTCTAGCTTTGCTATCTCGTAAACCCCTTTCTTGTATTAAAATTTGTCAGCGGGATGCCCCTAAAGATTCAAGCCCTAATTCTGGCTGGAGCGAATGCGTTTATGCTGCAATTTTAGGAGTACAGATGGGAGGTACTAATTGGTATCGTGGTGTAGCGAAAGTAAAACCTTTACTTGGAGATGCAATTCATCCAATTACTTCAAATTCTATTGAAACTGCTTTACAACTAACTCGATATACTTTTTTGCTGTGGTTAGGGGGAGCTGCATCTCTACTCTTATTAACAACAATCAGGTAATGATTAAATTAGAAATAATGGTTTAGGATTCTCTGCAATTTATCGGAGATTAAAAAATGTTACGTGTTCCCTATTACCTTATTCTTCAGCAATAGTATAGTTAATGACTCAGTGATATCGGTTTATGAGTGTGTCCGCTAAAGTAGTAAATATACTTTCACCAGAAGAACTTCGTCGTACCTTAAGAAGACTCGCTTCTGAAATAGTAGAAAGAACTCGCGATTTATCTCAGTTAGTGCTTATTGGTATTCATACAAGAGGAGTACCACTGGCTTATTTATTAGCGAGTCAGATTGAAGGATTAGAAAACGTAAATGTACCAGTAGGAGCCTTAGACATTACATTTTATCGCGACGATCTCGATCAAATCGGATTGAGAACCCCCGCAAAAACTAGCATCCCTTTTGATTTGACAGGGAAAATTGTCGTACTAGTTGATGATGTCATATTTAAAGGAAGAACCGCTCGTGCTGCTTTGAATGCAGTAAACGAATACGGCCGGCCAGAAGTAATCCGTCTGGCAGTTTTAGTAGATAGAGGTCATCGGCAAGTACCAATTCATCCAGATTTCACAGGTAAACAGCTACCAACCGCAGCAGAAGAAATTGTTAAAGTTTACTTACAAGAAACTGACGGTAAAGATGGCGTAGAGTTGATTCAAGATTGAGATATGGGCATTGGGCATTGGGCATTGGGCATTGGGCATTGGGCATTGGGCATTGGGC
>CAYMZW010000683.1:0-3197 GCA_964395005.1 uncultured Rivularia sp. | reverse complement strand
GCTCCCCCCTGGTTTAACCAGGTCATAAACTTAGGTAAAACGGCGTTGCGGTGAACACAAATTACAAAGCTCCTAAAGTCACTTTTCGATTTCAGGAGCTTTGTTTTTTTTAATGGAAATTGGGAATTGGGAACAGCGAACAGGCAACTATATATAATATAAGACTTACGCAAGCCCCCCTTAAAAAGGGGGGTTGGAGGGATCTAGAATATCTGGAACACTATATTTTTCTTTATCGCTGCGTAAGTCCTATAATATTCACAATTGTGTACAATTTTTGTTGTTTTTTTGATTAAATAGTAAAACATCCTATCATATCAAAATTTTGGCATAAAAAGTACGACTACAGTTTACTTTAATAATGGCAAAAATACTGTTCTTTAGTACACAGTATGCGAGCGTATATTGCTCAGAAGATTAAAATTTTTAATACACTATTTTTTATTCTCTGTTCCCTATTCCCTGTTCCCTTTCTTGAATTTTTTCAGCATACCAACTAAGAATGAGCCAAAATGGACAAGTGGATAAGGGGACATTCGGGCAAGTAATAAGTAACGAGTAAAGAGTAAAGAGTTAGTTTCAAGTAACGCTGCCGGTAATGAATACTTTTTAAGGGGATAATAAGAAATAATTAGTATTCTACTTGCTACCTACTCCCAACTCTTCAATCTAAAATCCAAAATTTTGCTAATGACAACTTTGCCAAAATCATCGAATATTTATCGTACTACCTTGAAAAATGGGTTAGTACTGCTGGTTACGGAAAATTCTGCTGCTGATGTTATTGCAACTCGAATATTTATCCGTGCTGGAAGTTGTTATGAAAAGCCAGAGAAAGCAGGGTTGGCAAATTTGCTCGGTGCTTTATTAACTAAAGGATGCGACGGACTTTCAAGCTTGGAAATTGCCGAGCGTGTGGAGTCTGTTGGAGCTAGTTTGAGTGCTGATACTGCAACGGATTACTTTGTTTTATCATTAAAAACCGTTACGGCTGATTTTACCCAGATATTAGAATTGGCAACACGATTATTGCGATCGCCAACTTTTCCTGAAGCTGAGGTGGAGTTGGAAAAGCGACTTGCTCTACAAGATGTACGCTTGCAAAAAGAACAACCTTTTAGCGTTGCATTCGAGCAATTACGACAAGTTATGTACGAAAATCATCCTTATGCATCGTCAGGATTGGGTGATGAAAATACTATTAGCAATTTAACTCGGTTCGATTTAGTTAACTTTTATCAAACCTATTTTCGCCCAGATAATATAGTTATTAGCATTGCAGGTCGTATTTCCGCAGAGAGTGCAGAGCAACAAATTGAAAAACTATTTGGTGATTGGCATCCTTCAGATACACAGCTACCCGCAATGAAAGTATCTTTTCCTCAAACCAAACCCCAACAAGTAATTACCCCCCAACCAACACAGCAATCGATAATTATGTTGGGTTATTTGGGTGCTTCAGTGCATTCAGGTGACTATGCTGCTTTAAAATTACTTTCTACTTACTTAGGAAATGGGCTTTCAAGTCGCTTATTCATAGAGCTACGAGAAAAGCTCGGATTAGCTTATGATGTATCGGCATTTTACCCTACAAGGCAGTTCTCTAGTTCCTTTGTAGTTTATATGGGTACGGCACCGGAAAATACCATCACTGCTTTAAAAGGATTACGAAGAGAAGTTGATTTACTTTCGGATAGTAAGCTAGAACAAGATGCTTTACAAGCTGCTAAAAATAAGATTTTGGGACAATATGCTTTAGGCAAACAAACCAACGGGCAACTTGCTCAAATATACGGGTGGTATGAAATCTTAGGTTTAGGAATAGCCTTCGATCAAAAATTTCAACAAAATATCGCAGCTTTAACCAGCACAGATGCTATTAATACAGCCTGCCAATATTTAAAGGAACCATTTGTGTCTGTAATCGGTCAAGAAGAAGCGATTAACCGTGTAATTGCGTAGCGGCAGTCTCAGTCATTTACTTAGCACAAATTGCTTGTTATTTGCAGCTTTTTTAAGCGTTTACACTGCTGTTACGATTTAATTTTATACTGGTTAATAGATAGTGTAATTGTAAGAGATTTGCCGGGGGCACAAACTATGATAGGCAAAAGAAAACTAAGTATCTTTGAGTACTTAAGCTCTCTCGTATCGTTTCGTTTCCTTCCGATAAGTAGGTTTTACTGGTTAGTTTTGATTTCCTCTACTCCTGTGCTATTCGGATCGAGCGCTGGAGTATCAAATGCTGCACCACAACAAAAGCTGGCTCAAGTAGTTGTAGGGGCAAGCATGAATCGTCCTACCATAAAAATGGGTAGCAAAGGAGTACCTGTAAGAGAATTACAAGGTGCCTTGAAACTTTTAGGCTTTTATAAAGGTGAAGTTGATGGCAATTTCGCAGCAGCAACTAGAAAAGCAGTTTCGGGGTTCCAGCAAGCGGCAGGCTTAAGATCGGATGGGGTTGTAGATACCAATACTTGGCAAGCCCTTTTTCCCAACCCAACTGGATCGACACAAATAGCTAATACACCCGTTTCCAGCGCTCCCACACCACCGCCTTCTGATAGCTTCCCCATGCCTACAGGATCTTTCGGTAACGTCAGGGTGGTAAATAATTCAACACAGCAACAAAGTAGAATAACACCTGCTGTAAACAGTCCAGTTAGAGTTGTTCAGCCTACCTCAAAACCCAAGCCTTCGACTTCAGCGGCTAGCAATCCCGAACCCACACCAGCAAAACCAAAACCTCGTAATACCGTTCAGAAGCGGAAACCCGCACAAAGACAAGCTGCAACTACACGCACTCGTCAAACCACACGCACTCGTCAAAGCAGCACAACCACCAAGAAAAAAACTCCTGCAATTCAGTACACTGCTCAAGGATTGCCAATTTTACGTACTGGAATGCGAGGTTCTCAAGTTGTTGAATTGCAGAAAAAGCTATCTAATTTAGGACTTCTCAAAAGTGTTGATGGAGATTTTGGCCCGGTAACATTAGAAGCAGTAAAAGCATTTCAGAAGAGTAAAGGCTTGGAACCCGATGGTGTTGTCGGAGGAGCTACTTGGAATCTTTTAAATAAACGTTAATTGTTTGGTGAATTAATTTAATATCCAATTTTTTTAGGGTGCGTTATCGCCGTCATGGTAACGCACCATTATTGTTTGTAATATCAAGCTTAGTAAGTGGCGATCGCGCT
>CAYMZW010000682.1:0-3202 GCA_964395005.1 uncultured Rivularia sp. | reverse complement strand
TAACTCCTAACTCCTAACTCCTAACTCCTAACTCCTAACTCCTAACTGTTCACTGCTCACTGCTCACTGATAACTGCTCACTGTTCACTGTTAACCGCGTTATGGTAATTTAAATCTAAACAATAAATAATTCTTATTCTTATGGCTGGAGCGAAATCTTGGGTGTAGAACTACGCAGTTATGTATATCTCGATAATTTGCAACCTCAACATGCAGCGTATATGGGAACGGTAGCCCAAGGTTTTTTACCACTACCTGGAGACACTTCTTTGTGGATTGAGATTTCTCCCGGTATCGAAATTAATCGAATTACCGATGTAGCTCTGAAATCTGCTTCGGTTCGTCCGGGGGTGCAGATGGTAGAAAGGCTGTATGGTTTACTGGAAGTACATTCTAGCTCTCAAGGGGAAACTCGTACTGCGGGACAGGCTATTTTAGCAGCTTTGGGAGTTAAAAGAGATGAAGGGCTTAAACCTAGGGTGGTTTCGAGTCAAGTTATTCGCAATGTTGACGCTTATCAAACACAACTTATCAATCGCACTCGACGAGGGCAGATGTTATTAGCAGGACAAACTTTGTACGTGTTAGAAGTTGAACCTGCTGCTTTTGCTGCATTAGCTGCGAATGAAGCCGAGAAGGCTGCTGCGATAAATATCCTGGCTGTAAATGCTGTAGGTAGTTTTGGCAGGCTTTATTTAGGGGGACAAGAACAGGATATACTTGCAGGTGCAGATGGAGCATTAGCGGCAATTGAAAACGTATCTGGTAGGGTAAATTCCCAAAGTAAGCGTCAGTAGTAGAGATTAATTATGGCAAATTTAGAACATCTGACTTTACTTAGAAGTGGTACTTTTAAAGGGGATGAATGGAGAAAGAAAAATCCCCAAGTTGAATTAGATTTAAGTTCGGCAAATTTATATGGATACAATCTTGCAGGTGCAAATCTTCAAGATGTGAATTTAAGCCATGTGAACTTAGAAAATGCTTGGTTAGTACGAGCAAATCTAATGAAAGCTAACTTTAATAGCGCTAATCTTAGCAATACAAATTTTCAAGAAGCTAATTTAATCAAAGCTAATTTAAGTTTGGCAAAATTAACTGGTACGAATCTTACCAAAGCTAATTTAAGTGAGGCTAATTTGATTGGGGTTGATTTAACTTCGGCGAATTTACAAGATGCTTTTATGAGTGAAGTAAATTTGATTGGCGCTAATGTAACAGACGCTAATCTTAAAGGTGTAGATTTAGGGGGAGCAAAGTTAAACCGCGCTAATCTTTGGAGAGCAACGTTACATGATGCTAATCTAATTGGTGCTGAACTAAGAAACGCTAATTTGTACGAAGTGGAAGCAATAGGCTGTTATTTTTATCAAGCCAATTTAAGCAAAGCAAATTTAACTAAAGCTCACTTAGGTAATGCATATTTATTGCAAGCCGATATGAGCGAAGCTGATTTAAGAGGTGCAGATTTAAGATGGGCAAACCTCAAAGGTGTTAACTTTGCCGGTGCAAATCTTACGAATGCAAAACTTCAAGGTGCTAATTTAATCGGCGCTATTTTTGATCGAGCAATAGTTGATAATTAGCAAGGCAGTAAATCAATATTTAATTATGCTTTGGTTTATCGATCTCAATTATCTATAGATAGCGCTAAGGTTTAAATTAAAGAACCTTTTTTGTAAACTTGGAGATATCTTGAATCGGCTCATCTAGCGGTAACAACCAAGGAAGTTTCTTTAAAGTCTAATCGAATTATTTGATATTCAACTAAAATTTTTACAAGCCGTAGAAATACATCTTTTTCTAAATGCTAAATTACTTGAAACTTGAACAGTTAGTGCCATAGATTCTCTATTTATTGAATTTTTCTTTTAAAAATGAAATTTAAACATAGATTTTGGGAATACTAACTTTATCAATGATTATTCATAGGGAGCAAGCGGTCGATGCAAAAAGATAAATTGAATTCAAGTTTAAAAAATACACTTCCTCTAGATATACCCACTGAATTTATCGAGATAAACCGAGAAGACAGCGATCGCGCTATTTCAGAATTCGATCGAACTATACAGGCAGAAGTTCCGTTTAAGAATGAAGAGGAGTCATTTGAAGCATCCCAGTTATTACAGGAAGGAATCGAACAGCAAAAAGCTGGAGATTTCAATGCTGCAATCAAGGCTTTACAGCATTCGAGCGCTCTATTTCAAGCTTATGGAAATTCTGCCTCACAGGCTCAAGCGCTTTCTTATCTAGCGTTAGTAGCTTATTGCTCTAGAGATTATAAAAGTGTTATATCCTACGCTCAACAATGCTTGTCTTTAGCCAAAGATACTGAAGAGAAAGGCTTGGAGATTCAGGCGCTTTCACACTTAGGTAATGCTTATCGTCATTTAAAACAGCATTCTGAAGCTATTGAGTTTTTACAGCAATGTTTGAATAAAGCTCAAGAAATACAAGATTATCGCTCTGAGATAGCCGCACTTAATAATTTAGGATTAGTTTATAAAGCTTTAAATAATCTTTCTCAAGCAATTAAGTATCAAGAAAAAAGTTTAGAATTAGTGCGCGAACTTCAGGATAACTGGGGAGAAGAGCAAATATTAAAAAATTTAGGTAATGCTTGGTATGCTTTGATGAATTACTCTAAAGCAATTAATTATTATGAAGATTGTATGGTATTATCTCGCTTGCTAAAAAACCGCCGTACTAGCATCCAAGTTTTGAAAAATCTAGGTAATGCTTGTTATGCTTTGGGTGAATATAACAAAACAATTACTTACTATAAAGAACGCTTTCAATTAGCAAAAGAAACCCAAGACACACGTGCCCAAGAACAATCTTTGGGTAGCTTGGGAGTTGCTTGTGAAGCTTTAGGAGACTATGAAGGTGCGATGTCTTATTATGAAGAACGTTTGCGAATAGCGAAAGACATCAAAAATAGCCGCAGCCAAGATCAAGCTCGTGCTAGTCTGAAAACCGCTTGTTACGCTATTGGCGACTATGGTAGAGCAATGAAATACGATTAATATGTTCGTAGTTGGGACTTTAGTCCTAAATCCGAGAACTAAAGTTCTTACTACATAGTTGCTATTTCCTCAATTCCCTATTCCCTCTTACCTTTTAATAGGTTGCTGCTGAAGATATTCCAAAGCTTCTTGGGTTTCGATTTGGGGAAATTCTACATAGAAATTGCTTACGCTTA
>CAYMZW010000681.1:0-3214 GCA_964395005.1 uncultured Rivularia sp. | reverse complement strand
ACTTTAGCTCCGCCACCAATACCGTCAGTAGGATGAGGAATAGAATTGGATTTGGTAATCGGAATATCTACCAAATGTTTTTTGCCATCGGCTACGCCTTTTTTAACGGCTCCGATAACATCACTAGCTTTACCTACTCCTACACCAACTTGACCGCGTTCGTTACCGACGACTACGATTGCTCGGAAGCTAAGTTTTTTACCACCTTTGACAACCTTACTTACCCGTCGGATTTGAATTACTCGTTCTTGCCAGTTAGTTTCTTCTTTTTTTGCTCGGCTCGTTTTACGACGATTGTTTGCCATGTTTTGAACAATTACACGTTATGTGAATTTACTTGTCGGTTAGGTTTGATTAACAACTTAGTTATTACTTACTACTAACTTTCACGAACGATATTAGACGTAACTAAGTAATCTAAAAGCTCAAACCACCTTCTCTAGCAGCATCAGCCAGAGCCTTAACGCGCCCGTGATAAAGGTTTCCACCACGATCGAAAACAACTTGATTGATGCCCTTTTCTATCGCTCGTGCAGCTAAAACTTTACCAACCTCGGTGGAAGCTTGCTGATTGGAACCCGAACCTAATTTAGATTTTAATTCCGGCTCTATACTCGATGCTGTAGCTAAAGTTCGATGGCTAGTATCATCAATTACTTGAGCGTAAATATGCTCGTTAGAACGATATACTGCCAAACGAGGACGTTCGGTAGAACCAAATACTTTGCCTCGGATGCGCCGGTGACGACGCTGTTTTGATTGTTTGCGGGTAAATTTCATGATGCCTGTTTACTTCTTACCACCTTTACCAGCTTTACCAGCCTTACGTCTAACAACTTCGTTTTCATGACGAATACCTTTACCTTTGTAAGGTTCGGGTGGACGAACGGCGCGGATTCTCGCTGTTATATTGCCAACTATTTCTTTGTCATAACCGCTGACAACAATAGTCAAACCTTTATCTTCAATAGCAAATTGAACGCCATCAGGTGGAGTAATTTCCACAGGATGACTGTATCCAACGTTTAAGACTAAATCCTTCCCCTTAACAGAAGCACGATAACCAACCCCTTGGAGTTGCAACTTACGCGTAAATCCTTGAGAAACGCCTTCAACCATATTGAAAACCAAACTACGGCTCAAGCCGTGCATTTGGCGGCATACTCTCGAATCATCTTGACGCGATACGGTTAAAGTATCGCCTTCTTGAGCCACGCTTACCTGAGAAGGAAGTTCGCGAGAAAGTTCGCCTTTAGGACCTTTTACAGATATGGAGGCCCCATTAATATTTATTTGTACCTTAGCGGGTATTGTTATTGGCTGCTTACCAATTCTAGACATGGTTCTTTGTCCTTAAAAAAATCTCTCCGGGTATGAAAGCTGTTAACTACCAAACGTAGCAAAGTACTTCACCACCTACATTTTGTTGGCGTGCTTGACGGTCGGTCATGATGCCCGAAGATGTAGAGATAATGGCTATACCAATGCCACCCAATACTCTTGGTAAATCTTTTCTGTTGGAATAAACCCGCAAACCAGGTCTACTTACTCTTTTGAGAGCAGTAATAATTGGTTGACGATTTTTTCCTTTGTATTTTAAAGAAATTACCAATTTGCTGCTCCATCCTTCACCAGATGTCTCAAAATCAGTGATAAAGCCTTCTTCTTGAAGTACTTTAGCTATGCTTTGAGTCATCTTCGTTGCTGGCACTTGTGTTGTTTGATGCCGAGCCAAATTGGCGTTGCGGATGCGCGTCAGCATATCTGCAATTGTGTCGTTTGCCGCCATCTTTTCCTCTATTAAATGAACTTATTGCTCCCGGAAGGGCATTCCCATTTCTTTTAGTAAAGCGCGACCTTCTTCGTCATTCCTAGCTGTAGTAATGATGGAAATATCCATTCCACGAATCTGGTCAATCTTGTCGTACTCTACCTCTGGAAAAATTAGTTGTTCTCTAACTCCCAAAGTGTAGTTTCCACGACCGTCAAAGCTTTTCGGACTAATACCGCGAAAGTCGCGAATCCTCGGCAATGACAAATTAATCAAACGGTCGAGAAAGTTGTACATTTTAGAGCTTCTTAGAGTTACCATCACTCCTACAGGCATACCTTCACGAATTTTGAATCCGGCGATCGCCTTTTTAGCTCTGGTAACTACTGGCTTTTGACCAGTAATCAGCGCTATTTCGCTTAAAGATGCTTCTAATGCTTTTGCGTTTTGAGAAGCTTCCCCTAATCCTCGGTTAACAGTAACTTTTGTAACCTTTGGAACCTGATGAATATTTGAATATTCAAATTGCTTCATCAAATTGGGGACAATAGTTTCAAGATATTTATTTTTTAATCCTACTGCCATTTTTTTCTCCATTACCCTGGGCTTTGTCAGGGCATAAAATTGTTAAAAATAAGGTCAAAGGTATAAGTTATAAGGTCAAAGGTCAAAGGTTAACTAACTATTAACTATTAACTTCTAACTCCTAACTCCTAACTCCTAACTCTTGACTCCTAACTTTTAACTATTTGTCCAAGATTTCCCCAGTTTTCTTTAACATACGGACTTTCTTACCCTCTTGGGTAAAGGTGTAACATACACGAGAAACTACGTTTTCCTTGGTGGAATAAAGCATCACGTTAGAACTGTGAATGGGGAATTCCTGGGTAACAATTCTGCCAGATTCACCTTCTTGCTGTGGCTTTACGTGCTTAGTTTTTACGTTTACACCCTTGACAATTACTTTACTATCTTTAGGAATTGCCTGAACAATTTCACCGACTTTGCCTTTATCTTTACCAGAAACTACCTGTACGGTATCTCCAGTTTTAACGTGCATTTTATGAAATTGCGGCTTTGTTTTTTTCTTAACTGCCATTACAGTACCTCCGGTGCCAGAGAAACTATTTTAGTAAAGTTTTTCTCGCGCAATTCACGCGCTACGGGACCAAATACCCGCGTTCCTCTAGGATTTCCATCTTGGTTAATTATGACTGCGGCATTGTCATCAAAACGGATAGTCATGCCACTGTCACGATTTACGCCTTTTCTGGTACGGACGATTACAGCCTGAACCACATCGGACTTTTTGATAGCCATGTTAGGTTGGGCATCTTTAACTACGGCAATAATTTTATCGCCAATGCTGCCATAGCTACGGTTTCCAGCACCCAGAACGCGGATGCACATTAATTTACGGGCACCGCTGTTATCTGCAACATT
>CAYMZW010000680.1:0-3226 GCA_964395005.1 uncultured Rivularia sp. | reverse complement strand
AGAGTTAGGAGTTAGGAGTTAGGAGTTAGGAGTTAGGAGTTAAGAGTTAGGAGTTGATAATTATTGTTTTTACTCTGTACTTATCTTCTCACGGTTACAAAACCTTCCTCCTCTTGATATTTGTAAAACTTTTTGCGGTATTACTTTGTAGTGTGTCGCGATTCGTGGAAAATACAGTCAGGGTGGAGAATAAATATTTTTTCGTTTATTAATCTAAAATCCGGCGCAGGAAAGTTTTGGGGGAAGAAAATTTACACGCCAAACTTTCTGCAAAACAAAAGCATCCGTTGTTAAAATCCAAAATCTAAAATCTAAAATCTAAAATCTAAAATCTAAAATCTAAAATCTAAAATCGATATGCGTGCTTTATTATCTGGATATTATGGGCAAGGAAATGGTGGTGATGAGGCTTTGTTGGCTACGCTTTTACAAATGCTTCCGTCGTCGGTGACTCCTGTGGTTCTTTCTGGTAATCCGGAGGAAACGCAGCGGCGGTACGGTGTTGAGGCTTGCGAGCGTAAGGCTTTTAATACGGTGATGCAGTCTTTACGTTCTTCTGATGCTTTTATTTGGGGTGGTGGTAGTTTAATTCAAGATGCTACTAGCGCTATTAGCCCTTTTTATTATGCTGGTTTAATGGCGATCGCTCAAAAAAGAGGGATGAAAACTGTGGCTTGGGCGCAAGGTATAGGTCCTTTGAAACGTAATGCTACTAAGTGGTTGGCGCGTCAGAATTTTATTGGCTGTACTGGGGTTAGCGTTCGCGATTCGGCTTCTGCTGCTTTATTGAATGAATGGGAAGTTCCTCACGTGCTGGCTCCAGATCCGGTTTGGGCACTGGAATCTCAGTCTATACCTGGTATTTGGGATACTCCTGCTCCCAGAGTTGCGGTAACTTTACGCGCTCATCCCGAACTTACACCAACGCGCTTGGGTAATTTGACTAAGGCTTTGGTTGATTTCCAAAAGGCTACAAAAACCTTTGTTTTGCTGATACCGTTTCAAAAAAGCAAAGATTTGAGTATAGCTCAAGCAATTCAACCTGCATTAAAAGATGTTAGTAAAATTATCACTTTAGAAGATCCTACTATATTGAAAGGAATATATAACGGTGTCGAAATGGCGATTGGAATGCGCTTGCACAGTTTGATTATGGCTGCAAGTAAAGGCTGTCGCTGTTTTGCGTTGAGTTACGATCCTAAAATTAATCGGTTGATGGAAGAGTTAGAAATGCCGGGATGGGATATTGATGATTTACCCGATGATGCAAATGTGATGAGTACGGCTTGGATTGAGCATTTTGCAAATGGGGAAGCGCTTTCTGACGATAAAATTAAGTTTTTTACAGATAGAGCTTTGATACATAAAGAGGTTTTGCAGAAAGCTTTGACGTGAAGTGTAAAACCTCACCCCAACCCTCTCCTTGTTAAGGGAGAGGGAGAGAGGAGTTTTAACGCAAAGGTTCGCGGAGGGGATATTTTATTTATAGCGCTACGTAATTAGGTTATGACATTAAACCTTTAACCTTTAACCTTTAACCTTTGACCTAGCTACGTGTGTTAAGAATGAGCAGCGGTATTTTTATTGACCGTTCGCCGTTTGTTTGTGGTGCGTTGATATGTCGGAATTAATTCACAATAAATCTTTTAATTTCAGTAGTTTTTCTGAGTTTTGTTTTCATAAGGATCAGTTGCCGCCGGAGACGAGACATACTGTTGAGGTGTTGTTAGATGTTGCTTGTGATGATTATGAAGAAGCTGAAAATGTGCTTCTGAATGAGACAGTATTAGATTTGGAATGTTGCGAAATTAGTGATTTGAGTCCATTCGCAACTCTACCAAATCTAACTTGTTTATATATCAGAAAATGCTAATCAGAATATTTTTAAAATTCAGGATTGTAAGTGGACACAGATAGTAATAAAAAGACTTATCCAATTTGAATTAAATAATTCACAATTTATTAGACAATTACAATCAATATCGCAAATAATAAAATTTTCGAGCGGTTCTCAATTTTTATTAATTGACAATATTATCACCCCCGAACAAGTTCTCTACCAAATCTACCTCATCGAAACCTACCAATCCCTACTAAATATAACTCTCGACGAAAAAACCCAACAGTGGTACGACAGCTTAAACCAACTTTTTGAACATTGCGGATGGTTTATTCCGTTTGAAGACGTTTGTATTGTATGCGTTAAGCGAAGCTCTACCGAAGGTAATCGCCCTTTTAAATTTTCTTTAGATTCAGAAAATCGTCTCCATGCTGAAGGGGAAGCTGCAATCCAATTTGCTGGCGGATACGGTTTATATTACTATCGCGGGGTTGCTTTACCCGAAAAATACGGTAAAGTACATCCGAATCAGTGGCAAGCAAGATGGTTATTAGAAGAAAATAATGCCGAATTACGTAGAATTCTAATTCAAACTATTGGTAACAACCGTATTTGTGACGAACTAAAAGCGATTGAATTAGATTCTTTTCGCGAGTATAGCTTAATAAAAATTGATGCGGATGCCGATCTCGAACCGATAGTATTACTGAAGATGATTTGTCCCAGCACCGGATATACTCATGTTTTAAGGGTTCCTCTTTATATGGAATCTGTAAGAAAAGCGATAACTTGGATAAATTGGGGTGTTTCTCCAGAAGATTTCGCTGTGGAAAGTTAGAGGTAAAGTTTACAGATTTTTGACCTCTCTCCAAACCTCTCTCCTGCGAGGAGAGAGGCTTTGAAAAACTTATTTTCATGTCCCCCTTCCCTGATAGGGAAGGGGTTAGGGGTTAGGTTTTCAAGATTAATAATTTCATAAAATGCACTTTAGCTGAAATTTCTTATGATTAAGCCAAAAATCAAACGCAAAATGCCAAAGTGCATCCAGTGTCGCTTTTACCAAGGCAATATGATTGTCTGCAAAATGTATCCGAATGGCCCGGAAGATAAATCATGTCCTCACTATGCACCAGATCCATTTTATTTAGATGAAGGGAAACGAGGAAAAGGTAACAGAAGAAAAAGAGAATGTTAGCAGCGATTATAACCAAAATTTAATTATCTACTGTTTATGAACATACAGAAACCCGGTTTTTCCACAAAACCGGGTTTTTATATATCTACAAAGAATTTAGATTGTAGGGTGTATTACGGCACAAATTAATTTGAATCAAACATTATCATTTTGAAAATGCCGTAACGCACCATTACTTTGTGATTATATTA
>CAYMZW010000679.1:0-3227 GCA_964395005.1 uncultured Rivularia sp. | reverse complement strand
TCCCTACTCCCTATTCCCTACTCCCTACTCCCTACTCCCTACTCCCTACTCCCTACTCCCTACTCCCTACTTTTTGACATTTTCCAAAACAACTTTTGCAGCACGCCTTCCGGAGATTGTTGCACCTTCCATACTATCGATATAATCTTGCTGAGTGTAACTACCCGCAAGAAAGAAATTTTCTACTGGGGTTTTTTGCGAAGGACGATAAATATCCATTCCCGGTGCTTCTCGATACAAGGATTGAGCTAGTTTAACGACACTATACCAGGTCATATTTAGCTCCCGCGACGAAGGAAACAACTCATGTACCTGAGCTAAAACGTGTTTGGCTATTTCTTCGTTGCTTTTCTTAATAAAAGGATCTCCTGGTGTCAATACCAGTTGCATTAGAGAACCACTTCCTTCCCGGTAATAATCGGAAGGGCTAGTTAACGCCAGATCGGCAAAGCAAGAAAAGTCAGCATCGGGAGTATACAGTAAATTATCTATACCCGCAGCCTGCTGCAATGAAGAGCGTTTGTGAGCATCCTGCATTTCCGTTACCCAACCATCAAAGCGTAACTGCACGGTAGCAACTGGTACGGCATCCAAGTTGTAAATATTGTCAAACTCAGACCATTTACGCCATTCTGAGGGCAACAAGCGAGTAATTCCAGGTACATCACAAGCTGCAATGTAAGCGTCGGCGTTGATATGTTCTTCGCGATCGCCATTTGCAATTACTAATTCATCTACCTGCGTTACACCTTCTCGCTCGGTAAACTTAATTTGTCGAACTTGGCGACGAGTATGAACTTGGGTTCCCCTCGCTTGCAAATAATTCAAAATTGGTTGATGCAAGTATTCTTGGGGAGAACCTTCGAGCATCCGCAGTTGTGAAGCTTCGGTTCTTGCAGCAAATAGCTGGAATATTGTCAACATACAGCGGGCTGACATATTTTCACAATCAATAAAACCCAACGCGTAAGCGATGGGGTTCCACATCCGTTCGATACTTCCGTTATTACCACCGTGACTGCGAAACCAATCCGCGAAGCTTACTTTATCTAAGTCGCGGATAGTTTTCATTGCACCATCAAAGTCAACCAAACCTCGTACAACCGGACTTGTTGCCAGTGCAAGAGAATTTTGCAACTTATCCTGCAATGACAGCTGAGAAGTAGTGAAGAAAGCTTTTAATCCATTGAAAGGGGCACCAGTAAGGAAACGAAAATCTAAAGCACCAGTTCGTCCACCCTTATTTATAAAGTTGTGGATATGCTCTTTCGGACGTAAATTTTCAAATGCACCCACCTTTTTCATCAAATCAAACAGTTGATAGTAGCACCCGAAAAATACGTGCAATCCCATTTCCATGTGATTGCCATCCCTATCAACCCAACTACCAACTTTCCCACCGATAAATGGGCGAGACTCGAAAATCTGGATTTCACAACCGGCATCAGCTAAATCTACAGCACATGATAAACCGGCTAGTCCCGCACCTACGATTGCAACTCGCATTCCGTTTTTCTTCATTCAGTATCTTTTACAAATTGTAACTGAATTAGTGCCCGAATTTGCGATTTATAAAAGTTTCGGACCAGAAAAGGCTGTTTTTTTTGCTTCGTGTTTTAACAAATTCCCTGCTTAAAATTCGATGGTTTTCTAATTTATTGTCTTTACATAAATTCTTTACCCTGCCACATCTTGATTTTCACCCGAGACGGATAAGCCTCGTATTAATTCTCGAATCACATCCGTAGCAGGCCTGCCAGTTTGCTGGCAATATTTTTCCAGTTTATCTGCTTCTTGTGCTGCAAGATTTACTGTTATACGTTTTACAGCCCATTTCTTGTTGGTCATTTTGTGGTGTTATCTGCTGTATATTGACATCATGAAATCAAATCCAAATAAATAATGAGAGCGATAATCCTATCAAAGTTGCTAAAAGTAAACAAGGATGGATGCTAGTACAAAAAGTAAAGTTTAATGTCCTTGTATTGTTTTTGGAAGCAACGAAATATCGATATCATCATTTATCAATTAGTTTGGTGACGGTAATTGAAGTAGATTGCTTGCCGACTTCAGACAAACTCAATAAAGCTCTCATCCAATCGGTTGGTAGAAGTAAATTTTATAAATTTATTAGAGAGATTTACTGTTAAGCAAATAACGGTTTACAACTTTTTCCACCGTCATAAGCATTTAATTCCATACCACAATTGTTTTCGCCAAATACTTTGCTGAGAAAACATATGCCTTCATAACTTGAAAATATGGCATTCTTCGTATTAGCTTGTTCGGTATTGAGGCGCTCGCTAATTACAATATCTAATAGGTACAGCATTTGACGAATTATTTCCCAACTTATTTTTAAAGTTGGATAAAGCATCACGCATAAGGGAAATAATTCTTGTTGAATAGCAGAAATATTTCCTTTATCAGCATATACCCACAAGTAGACTTGAAACATTTCCACATCACGGATACTGGAAGTAATCACTTTCTTGTGATTAAGGTTGCCAGAATATGAATGGTAAGCCGGACATAGCTTAACAACTTTTTGAGTAATGCTTTTAGCAATATCGGTGCTAATAGGTAATAGATGCTGTACAGCACTTAAAGCTAAGGAATCGCAATCAAGTTTAGCTGCTGCGGTGTAGGCACGCTGCAACGGCATATATAAATGGTCATTAATTACCTTAGAGTAATTGCTAAGTAATTTTTGCTCGTTATGAGAAAGTAACTGCAACAGCATTTGGCTGGTGTAGTGAAACTGCATACTTACAAAGCCGATTACTTTCAGATCTTTTTGCGTATATTTCCGTTTTAAGCCTCCCAGAGGAAAACCAACAGGATTTGTTAACTGATTGGGAGCAAGCTGTTCGGTATATCTTAGAGGAACACCGGAGCATAAAGATTCCTCTTTAGCTGGCAACTTAACTACCAATTGTTCAGTTTTGTTCCAAGCTTGCAGACTAACATTTCGCATTGATGCTCTAAGTTTTTGCGCTGTTATTTTTCGTCTAGCTTGAGACATTACCCGATCGAAATCTTGGGTATCAGAAGATTCATCATCGTTAAAATCAACATCAAGGTTCTGCAAATATTTTTTTGCCCATTGCAGTCGCAATGATTCAATAGTGCCATTATTTATTGGCTTTTTATATGAGCTTAAATTATTCTCTAAGTATTTGTACATATGAATAAATATTTATAAACATATTTTCTATAAAACTATC
>CAYMZW010000678.1:0-3256 GCA_964395005.1 uncultured Rivularia sp. | reverse complement strand
CGCTTTTATCAAACTCCTCACCGATGAAGATAGCGATGTACGTTACATTGCTGCGGATGCTTTAATAAACTTGAGTCAAAAATCTCAAAAAATTCAACCTTTAATACATGAGTGGTTGGGGGAAAATCAAGATTCTGAAAATGTTGGTTATGTTATTGATGTGCTGTGGGAAATAGTTACAGCAGAGTAAGTACCTGTGCAAAACTAATTTAACATTTTGTTTGGATAGGGAATAGGGAAAAGGGAACTCTTAACAGTTATATAACTGGTTAGTAAATATACAATTAAATTTGCTTACCTACTTAGTGGAATTGGATTAGGAGAATGGAGGTTTAAAATGACTTGAAACAACTACCATTGAGAAATATGGCAGATAAATTATTAACAGACGGTTATGATGATTTTTTACAGCAACTAAAACAACGCATTGGCAGCGCACAAATAAAAGCAGCATTATCAGTTAACCGCGAACTGATACAGCGGATTTCATCTTCATGAGGTACAGAACATATCGTTATAAGGGAGTAGGGAGTAGGGAGTAGGGAGTAGAAAAATGTACTTCATTTAACTGCAAAGTGCTGTATTACTATACTGGCAAATTGGACGGGAAATATTAACCCAGCAACAACAAAAAGGATGGGGTGCAAAGGTAGTTAACAAGCTTGCGAAGGATTTGAAAAATGCTTTCCCAGACATGAAAGGATTTTCCGAACGCAATCTTAAGTACATGAAGACTTTTGCAGAAACTTATCCTGATGAGCAAATAGTGCAACAGCTTGTTGCACAAATTCCTTGGGGACACAATCTGCGTATTTTAGATACCATCAAAGATACTTCAGTTCGGCTTTGGTACGTACAAAAAACAATCGAAAATGGTTGGAGTCGTAACGTTTTAGTTCATCAAATAGAAAGCGATTTATATAACCGTCAAGGGAAAGCGATTACCAACTTCGAGCAAACTTTACCAAAGCCACAATCAGAATTAGCACAACAATTAATTAAAGATCCTTATAATTTTGATTTTCTCACTTTAGGAGAAAAAGCGCTAGAAAAGGATTTAGAAAAAGCATTAACAGAGCAGATTCGTAGTTTTTTATTAGAATTAGGAGTTGGTTTCGCTTTTTTGGGAAGTCAATATCATTTAGAAGTTGGCGAACAAGATTTTTATATTGATTTGTTGTTTTATCATGTGAAATTGCGCTGTTATATAGTTATTGATTTAAAGATTGAAGAGTTTAAACCGGAATTTTCGGGAAAAATGAGTTTTTATGTTTCAGCAGTAGATGATTTATTACGTCATCCCGACGATAAACCAACCATTGGGATAATTTTATGTAAGACGAAAAATCGGACAATTGTAGAATATGCTTTGCGAGATATGAATAAACCGATTGGGGTTTCTACTTATCAGTTAAGGGATGCTTTACCAGAACAATTGCAAGATAATTTACCGACTGTTGAACAGTTAGAAGCGCAGTTGGATAATTTGGATTTAGATGTAGATTAAATTTTGGAGTTATTTGGGTAGGGTTTTTTATCTGTGATTGATTTCCTAAAGTTGAGATAATTTAGGCAAGAATTGTTTGTAAATCCAAACTAAACCCCTCCAACACATCTTCCCCAGATAAACTTGTCGGAGAATCTAAAATTTCAACTTCTTTACCAGCACGATAAATTTCCACTTGCTTATCTTTAGGATTAATCAACCAACCCAACCTCAAACCATTTTCTATATATTCTTGCATTTTCTTTCTAGTATCTTCGACATCATCGCTTTCCGAGACTAATTCCACCGCAAAATCCGGACACAAAGGTAGATATTTCTTTCTTTGTTGTGGTGTTAAAGCATCCCATCTTTCGATTTTTATCCAAGAAGCATCGGGGGAACGAGTTGCACCATTCGGAAGTTTAAAACCCGTCGAAGAATCAAAAGCTTTTCCTAACTTGTTTTTACGATTCCATATACCTAAATCGATATAAATTTCAAAATTACGGTTTCCCGTTTCTCCCCCAGTTGGTGACATAATAATTAATTTTCCTTCAGCAGTTAATTCCAAACGCAATTCTTGATTAAATTCGACAATCTGCTCAAATTCTTCATCTGTAAATTTGAGTGAGGGAGGTATTTGTAAACTTAAAGTACTCATAATATTTCATCCTATATTATTTTGATTACATCTTCGTAAATTTCAGCCATCGTTATAGTTAAGTCAATCGAATCTAAACGTAATTCATCATCTTTCCCCAAGATTTGCATTAACCAATTCCCTTGAATGTCTTTACGATAAACTTCTACTTTGATTTCATCCTGAGAAATTAAGACATATTCTTGTAAACTAAGTAAGTCGGCACAAATAAAACCAACTATGTAACAGAATGTAAATTGCCATCAAAGCTTTGTCCCTACTGCCTGCTCCCTATTCCCTACTCCCTTGTCCCAATAACGATTTTCAACGCCGACCTACTTATCTAAATTACGATGATTAACAAGTTTTTCTCGTTTATCTGTGATTTCCGTACTAGGTGAAAGTACTTCAATAATTAAGCAAGGGTAATTTAAAGAAAAACGATCTTTATCATCGGAATCGCAGCTAACAACAACATCAGGATAATAATATATATTTTTACTATGTCGGCTGTTTAATTGTATATTCACTTTCATATCAGCCATGAATACACTACAGGAACCACCCCGTAAATGAGAACGAAAGCGAGAGTAAATATTTCCAGCGATTAAATTATGTTCCTTACTACCTCCAGACATAGCAAAAACTTGTCCACCGAGGTATTCGTGACGAATTTCGCTGATTTTTTATAATTCTAAGTATTCTTCAACCGTGAAAATATTAATTGCTGACTGCATGATTTTCCCTCGATTCTTTATACTGTAGATGAGATTTCGCTGCATCTCTATTGTCCTACAGTTAATTAGTCAGGAAAATCAAAAGCGTATATTTATGATTATTTATTATATTTATCAAAAAAATCGGGATGACTGGATTCGAACCAGCGGCCCCTTCGTCCCGAACGAAGTGCGCTACCAAGCTGCGCTACATCCCGCGATTATCTCGGTTATTATATCACAGAATTTTATTAGAGGATGAGAATAGGGCATTGGGGAGCAGGGAGTAGGGAGTAGGGAGTAGGGAGCAGGGAGGGGGAAGAGTGGAAAGAGGGGGAAGATAATTATTAACTCATAACTCATAACTCATAACTCATAACTCATAACTCATAACTCATAACTCATAACTCATAA
>CAYMZW010000677.1:0-3257 GCA_964395005.1 uncultured Rivularia sp. | reverse complement strand
GGAGTTAGGAGTTAGGAGTTAGGAGTTGGGCAACGGATGGAGTTAGGAGTTAGGAGTTAGGAGTTGGGCAACGGATGGAGTTAGGAGTTAGGAGTTAGGAGTTGGGCAACGGATGGAGTTAGGAGTTAGGATCTGGGCAACGGATGGAATTAGAGTTAGGAGTTGATTCTTTTTCTCCTTGTCTCCTTGTCTCCTTGTCTCCCCCTCTCTCTTCCCTGGTAACTGTTCACTGTTCACTGTTCACTGTTCACAGGTGGAAAAATGAAGTGTTTTAAATATTTAGCGTCTGTAATTTTAGTTAGTTCGAGTTTGAGCTTAGCTTACCCCGCTAAACCGGCACAAGCTCAAGCTGCATACGGTAGTTATATTGGTGTAGGCGGTACAGTTGGTGTATCCGATGGCACTCAAATTGGAGGGGTTCTTGCCGTGCGCTATAAGCTTCTAGAAACACCAATATCTTTCCGTACACAAGCTTTAATTGGTGAAAATACAGCGGTTGTACCTATGGCTTCTTACGATGTTCCTCTTAATTGGCAAACCGATGCTTATATAGGAGCTGGATTAGTTTTAGCTGGTGGGGATTCACCTTCTCCTGTCGGTAATAAAGTCAGTTTTGCTTTGCAACCGGGTGTTGATTATATGGTGCCTAACAGCAACACTGTGATTTTCGGTAATGCTATTATTGCTTTTGATGCTTATCGCGACAAGAGTAGTACTGCTGTTTCAGTACAAGGTGGTGTTGGTTTGAGGTTTTAGTTAAAGGGAGTAGGGAGTAGTTAGGAGTTAGGAGCTATGAGTTATAAGTTACGAACTATATTGCCCACTCCCTTTTTCCTTAAGAATAATCAAGCTGCAATCCCTAGCTCAAATCGATCTAATTCTTGAGCTTGAGCTATATAATTTTGACCGTATATTTTTGCTATCTTTCCAGTTTGCACCAATATGTTTCGCACTTGCTGATTAGAAAAGTCACCAAGGTTAATATTACTTTGAAGCGCCATTCCTGCTGCAATGCCAATTCCTTGTGCAACACCGCAATTAAATTCTACAATTCTACCGGCCGAACTTGCATAACCCTCAAACCCTGAAGCGGGACTAATAACTGCTAAATTAGGTATATCTTTAATTATGGCGTGTTGAATGCCGATATTAAATAAAGGTTTTTGCAGGTGTAAAAGGTTTTCTATACGTTTTTTTTCTGCTCTTTTGTCTAAACCTTTAATGCCTCCACGAATATCGAAATGATAACCAAAGGTTCCCAAAGCTTCATCTTTTCTGACTCCACCTGCAAGCATTTCTGCCCCGGTTAAAGGATCGATTACTCCCGTAACGTTGCCTGCATGACGAATATATAGCTCGGAAGCCGGAGTAACTGTATTTGCACCAATCGCTTTAAACCATTGAATTACGTAATTCATTTCCTTAAGCATTTTTGAGGTAGGTTTGGCTTTATCTCGTGCTAATGCTTCGGCATCGTCGGCATTTACATCATATAAAAATGCGTTCCAAGATAATCTGCCATTTGAAAGAATGGCAACATTACCATTATCAAGAATTGCGCCGCTTTTTTCTAAAATTAAAGGTGTTCCTCGGAAGGAATGGTAAGCGATGGAAAGAGCTTTGCAGCGGATATCGATGTAATCTTTACCCACATACATAGTTTTGAAGTTGCCATTTCGATCTTTTAAATCTTCTCTGAGACGGTTGGCGATTTCGGGATTATTACCTGCGGCTTGATTTAACCACTGTTGAGCCTGTGTATCGTTCAGATTGGTAAAACGTTCGAGGTAAAGTTTTTCTATATGTTGGAGTCTTTGTATGCTTAAACCTTGAGTTTGAAATACTAGGGTAACTGAAAGTTCTGAATCAGGTAAGCCAAAAGTTTCAAATCCTTTAAGCTTTTTCACTCCAGCAGCTTGCGCCAATTGTGCATTTACGGTGGAGTCAATAAATTGTTTGCCTAAATATGTTTCTTTTTTAGTTAAATTAATTCCAATAATTCGATTGCCGTGTTTGGTAACTGACTCAATTTCAATATTGCTTAATATATCGGCGCGAATTTCTCGCAACATCTCCCGCAATACTCTATCTGCTAGTGTTGGATCTAAAGCAACCTGCACTACTCCAACTCTTTGCAGAAATTCTTCGTAGATAGCAGGTGCGTCTCCAAAAGATTGTAAATTGTATGCTCTGCGAATTTCTAGAGGAATAGATGAGCGATCTAAGTAGCTTAAACCACCGCGTACTAAATGCCCGCCCACGCCGAGTCGCGAATCACCTTTGAACATTAGCAAGCTGCGCGGGTATTGATTTGTACGGCGGTAATATTCCCGTGCGGCACAAATTAAGCTCAGTATACCGGGAAGCTCATCTCCAAAAGCAATTATGTCATAAGTACGGGTTTTGTATGCAAGTGTAGTTTGAGGCATAATTTTTGATCATAATGATTAATTTCTATAAAAAATCAACAGCGTATATTTTTATAATTCCGCAGAAAGTAAGGTACCCTTTCGGGTAATTTAAGATATCAATTCATATGTAACTGTTGAATATAATTATTTACTCCCCACAGGGAACTCAGACAACAATTAATGCTTCTAATATCGCGTAGTTATGTCTATGTTGTTTAAAAAATAAAGCATAATTACTCAGAACGAAGAAAACGGATAATGGAAGAATTAATATGAATTTTTCATTCAGTAGAGTTGCGACTGAGGTAACTTCTCAAGAAATTAAGCAAGTAAAAAAATGAATTTACCAGTATTTTGAAATTGATGATGATATTTCCATCTCTCGCCCGTCAGTTACAGTGCAAGGAAGAAGATTGTCCGCCAATTGAAACAGTAATTTCAGTGATGACTAATCCCGTGCAGCAGTATAAAATTCATAAAAAAATTGCAGATATTGAATCTACAGATATTTCTCTTTTGTCACAAAATTAAAAACTAATTCAATACTTATAACCGCGACAGCTTTTTTATAAAATAATTTATAGCGGTTTTCGCTGTATAAAAAATATTACAATTTTAAATATTCAACTATTTTTATAATTGCAAAAACAGTCGTTATAATTAGCACGTATATAATCAAAATATCCTAATTTTTACTGTTGTAAAAAAATGTATAATCGATTAATTAGATAAAAAATAAATCAGTTTTTCAATTAATAATAATTTGGTATGATTAAAAAGTATTAACAAAGCGTTAGTAATTAGTAGTTGGAATGAAGGTGATGCTAGCCGAAACTAACAACCAAT
>CAYMZW010000676.1:0-3272 GCA_964395005.1 uncultured Rivularia sp. | reverse complement strand
TATATTAGAAGCTGCACGTTTAGAACGCCGTTTAGAATCTATTCGCACTCAAGTTTCTGCTATAGATAACTTAATATCAGGTTACATTGAAGAAAAACAACACGATAATTTTTATCAACAGTTTCCTCAATCTCCAGCTTTGGCATATTTAGAAACAGATAGACGAGATATTGATATTTTATCTGTTGATGAAAAGATTGATGATAAACCGAACCCAGATATTGATTTAGATACTGATAACTTAGAACGAGTAGACGATCGCAACGAAGTCCAACCGCAGCAAGAAGAAGTTGATATTTCCGATATCCCAAAAATGAACGGAGGAAGACAATCAGTAAACTTGCCAATGTCACTTCAATACCAAGGATATTCAATCCGAAACGCCATTTTGATCTTAATGCGTCGCCGACCCAATTTTCATTTTCATATCTATGATATTGTTAGCGATTTATATGGTGAAAATTTGTCAAAAAAGCAACGCGATACTGCTAGAGTAAGCGTTACCAAAGCTTTATCTCTTGGTTTTAAATCTGGTTTATGGTTTAAGGTACTGCGATCGCCCGGTGTATACACGTTCAAATTTGAAAAAGGAATTACAGCTAAAACTCCTAAAAATTAATCAATTCGGTTCAAGAAAAGTGAATTGTACATGATAGGGAATAGGGAATAGGGAATAGGGAATAGGGAATAGGGAATAGGAAATAGGGAATAGGAAAAAATAAATTTTATTAATTATTGTATAGTAGATTTTGTGGAATTTGTTGCTGGCTATAGGTTAATAAGATACCCAAAAGCTATAAATTAAACGGCGTTAAATGTAATTTAACTTAAATATACAATTTTTAATAATTGAAAGAAAATAAGCAACGGGGAAGATTAATAAATTATAATTTTCCTTGTACAGTCATATTAATCAGCTTTAGAAGCGGTAATTTTTGCATAAGAGCTACTGAAAACCATCAATACTTTAGAAAGCGTGGATTTGAAAATAAAAACTAGGGAGTAGGCAGATGGGGAGACTGAGGATAAGGAGACAAGGAGACAAGGAGACAAGGAAAAATTAAAATTCATAAACACTAACTTTTAACTCTAAACTCATATTTCCTTATACAAATCTAAAATAAACGCATCCGTTGTTAAAATCTGATAACTGTTTACTGATAACTGATAACTGTTTAGTGATAACTGATAACTGAAAAATGTGGGATTTTAATAGATTAGTAAAAACTCTGACCTTTTTTGAAGTAATCCCATTACTTAACTGGGTACAAAATGTTTTCAACGGTGATGAAAAGGGTAATCAAGATAAATTAATTGGAGCAAAAAAAGTGGGTGTAGTATTAGTAGCAGGTGCAACGGGTGGTGTTGGTAAACGAGTTGTGCAACGACTTATTGATAAAGGCTATAAAGTTAGATGTTTGGTGCGCGATATTGATAAAGCTAGATCAATTCTTGACGTAACGGTTGATTTAGTAGTTGGAGATATTACGAAACCAGAAACTTTAACTTCTCTATTGATGGCGAATGTTGAAGCTGTTATTTGCTGTACGGCAGTGCGAGTACAGCCAGTTGAAGGAGACACTCCCGACAGGGCAAAATACAATCAAGGGGTTAAATTTTATATGCCCGAAATTGTTGGCGACACCCCAGAAAATGTAGAATATAAAGGTGTAAAAAACTTAGTAGAAGCAGCTCAAAAATATTTACCTCCATCAAACGAAAAAATACTATTTGATTTTAACAATCCATCCGTAGATGTAAAAAACGTATGGGGTGCTGTAGATGATGTAGTTATGGGTGGAGTCAGTCAAAGTAATATTCGATTATCTTCAGGTACAGCTGTATTTTTCGGTAACGTTTCTACTGAAAATTCTGGCGGATTTGCTTCAGTTAGAACCAAAAACTTCGATCCTTCGTTTAACTTGTCTGGTTACGAAGGCGTTGAAATTCGCGTTAAAGGTGATGGAAAACGCTATAAATTCATCTTGCGTACAGAAACGAATTGGGATGGTGTTGGCTATTGTTATTCCTTTGATACCGAACCAGATACTTGGATCAATGTTAAGATTCCTTTTGCAGAATTAATCCCAATTTTTCGTGCCAAAACTGTAAATGATGCTCCGAGAATAGAGGCTAATAAAATTTGTTCTTTTCAATTAATGTTGAGCAAATTTGAATACGACGGAGGATTAAATCCTAACTTTTCAACAGGTGCCTTTACCTTAGAAGTCGAAACAATTAAAGCTTACGGAGGAAGAAACTTACCGCAATTTGTTTTAGTCAGTTCGGCAGGAGTAACTCGTCCGGGAAGACCTGGTATAAACTTAGAAGAAGAACCACCAGCAGTCAAACTAAACGATCAACTTGGAGGCATTTTAACATGGAAATTAAAAGGAGAAGATAGTTTAAGACAAAGTGGAATTACTTACACTATAATTAGACCGTGTGCTTTAACAGAAGAACCAGGTGGAAAAGAGTTAATCTTTGAGCAAGGTGATAATATTAGAGGAAAAATTAGCCGTGAAGATATTGCAAAACTTTGCGTACAATCCCTACAGCAACCACTAGCTTGTAACGTTACCTTTGAAGTAAAAGAAGGAGAAAATAACGCCAATTATATAGATTGGGAAAAACTTTTTCAAGCAGTGAACAGTGAACAGTGAACAGTGAGCAGTGAACAGTGAGCAGTGAACAGTCATCAATTATCAATTATCAAGGTCAAAGCTTAAAATTAAATAACTCTTAATTCCTAATTCCTAACTCCTAACTCCTGTACTCCATCCGTTGCCTAACTCCATCCGTTGTCTAACTCCATCCGTTGCCTAACTCCTAACTCCTAATTCCTAACTCCTAACTTTTCCCCATCCCCATGTTTAAAAAGTTATTACTCACAATACTTTTACTCATTCTTATCTGGGGTAGTTTGCTTTCTGATACGGCTTATTCTGGGTTGTTAGAATCACGTCTTAATAATTTAGAATTTGATTTTTACCGTTTAGAATCCCAAGTAAACCGTATAGAAACGCAGTTAAATCGAGCAGGTGTTTCCCAACCGAAGATACCAAATAACCCTCTACCATCCCAACGGCGTTCAAGAAGATTATCGCAGCGAGAACGTGACAAAATGTTTGATAGACTTGCTACTTTGGTAATTGAATCAAAACAGGATATCAAAGACTTGCAAAAGCGAGTTTCTCAATTAGAAAATGCCGATAATTGATCAACCTAACAACTAACAACTAACCACTAACCACTAACAACTAACCACTAAC
>CAYMZW010000675.1:0-3274 GCA_964395005.1 uncultured Rivularia sp. | reverse complement strand
GGAGTTGTTGGACTAGCGCCACCTGTTGTTGGTGGATCTATTGGAGTCGCAGGAGTTGGAGTTGTTGAACTACCGCCACCTGTTGTTGGTGGATCTATTGGAGTCGCAGGAGTTGGAGTTGTTGGACTAGCGCCACCTGTTGTTGGTGGATCTATTGGAGTCGCAGGAGTTATTGTATTATCGCTATCAGAAGGCGATCTATTTTCGTCATTGTTTGGGGCATTTATAATATCTTGCTGCGTATTTACCAAAGGATTTACAGGTAAAATACGATCTTGACTAACTTGTTCACCCGGTATATCTGAAGAAACAGGACTTAATTTTATAAAAGATGGATTTTCAACTACCTTTTCCCCAGCAATCGGTACTTGTTTTTTTAAAGCTTCGGAGGTTTCCTCTTGAACGCTAGCAATTGCAGGATCAGAAGAAGTTGTATCGTTAACACTATTTAAATTGAGTCCTTGCACTAAATCGCTTGTATCGTAAAAAGTTCTCAAATCAAAGTTATATAGTCCCTGAATTCTTCCTTTAACTACTACTATTAATTGTCCCGCTTTAAGAACTTTAGAGCGAGATTCATCTTTATTAAAAACTTCTATACCGCTATCAGTCAGCGCACCTACAACCGTAGTATCTGTTTGCTCGTCATAACGTACAAATAATGCCGAACCACGAATCGTTGCAGCAGCACTACGAGTTCTTACTCTTGTTTCTCCCTGCTCTGGTGGTATAAGCAGCAATACAGTTCCGTTCGATAGTCTAAATGTTCTAGTTCTAGGCAAAAATCTAAATACTGCTCGCTCGCCAATCCGCGCTAAAGAACCATCATTGAAACGCAGTTCAGCTAAAGAAGCTCTACCTGTAGCCAACCCATCCCCAGGATTCATCCTATCCCTCCTTCTAGCTCGACGCTTCGGTCGATTTTGGGGCATCAGCTGTACATAGTTATACAACTTCTTAACTACAGCTCTAGTCAAAGGAGTTGATGCATTTGCTGCATCATGCGGCAGCGGTATCAATACAACTCCCCATAAACCGGCGATCGCCAAAGGAACCAACTTGCGGAACATAAGAGTGTGCCTTGTATAATTTTACAATTCCCACACCGGCCAACACGGGCAGCGGAGTAAAAAATTTTCAAAAATTTCGAGCCTGTAAACTGTTATAACAGTTTTTTTACGTATTTTCCCTTAAGTTAAGTTTAAAAATAATTATAAAACACGCAAATTTACTATATAGTATTAACTTTAAATTTATTTTATGCTACTAAAGTAAATCTTATTAATACTGAATTTTTAATTAAAAATAATTATCTAAAAAGTTCGTTATTATCTTAATAAATTATAGATACTAATTTGGTGCGGAATTTCGGATTGCAGATAGGGTAGTTACAATCTCCCAATTAAATCTAATCATCGTAAAACTTGTTTCAATATGAAATCGAAAGATTGGAAAAAATTGTGCTTATATTTAATATTCGTTTCCAATAGTACAACATTGTATTTTACAAAGGTGGAAGTGGTAAAAGCTGCCAGTTCCAGCCGACAAACGGATCTTAGAGAATTTGGTTCAAAGATATCATTATCGGAGAATTCAGGATTTATTTCTAAATCATTTGATGAATCTTCCTTAAATGGCGTTAAGCGTTCGCGGAGCCTCTGTGTTAGCGTAGCCTGTCCGAAAGACACAAGAGATAGTTCTACCGCAGGTAATCGTCTTAAAGCAGAGGATAAGAAGAAAACGGAACAAAGTAGAAATACTTCGGTAATTTTTCCTAAAACAAGTCATCCTACTTATACTTCCGACATAAAAATTAAAGTATCAGTAGAAAATAGAATTAGCAAAAACATATTGCGACCTATTATTTCAGAAGCATTAGAAGATCTAATTGTTTCTCAATCGGTGCAGAACAAGATTATTCGGGTACCCGTAGAAGATGGAATTGTTTTGCCATCTGTAAAGGATACAAGCGCTACAGATAGAAGTATTATATCTCCGGATAAAGATATTATCCCCCCAGAATTTTCGGACTTTTCAACAAATAAGGAATTACCTCCAATTTCAGCACAAGTAGTGCAAAACCCGGAGCCACCAGTTCCTACTCCAGAAAATGTCGAACAAGATCCTCCACCTTTAGAAAGTCAACCTACAGATTTTCCTGCAACTTCTCCTGAAGAAGTCGAACAAAAATTAGATACTCTTGAAGACGAACGTTCTATAAGATTAAGAAAGTTATTGCAGCTAATTGAAGAAAATCAAGAAAAACAAAAAGAAGAACAACAACAACTTCAGCAGACTTTCAACAATGAATTAGGAATTATTAGAGCGATAAAAGTTCCAGAACCGCCGCAGCCTTTAGAGCGTAAAATACCACTACCAATAGAAAAACCCGAAGAAAAATTTAAACCTGTAGGTTATTTGTTAGGTCGTGTAGGATACTTTCATACAACCAATATCTTTTCTTCTAGAAACAACCCAGTTGATGATGGTTTAATATTTTCTGGACTTACACTTGCAGCAGCACCTTTTAGAATCGCACCTAAAACCTTCTTAAACGGATCGATTGACGGCAATATAATTCGATACAGCGACCAATCCGAATTTGACTATAATCAGATCAGATTCAACTTAGGTATTTACCAGCAGTTGACTAGCAAAATGTACGGTGAAATTGGATGGAATAATCAGCAATTATTTTATTCTAGAGATAGCGATCGCTTTAATTTTTCATCCGGAGACAAATTTTTAAACGAAAACTCTTTTCGCTTATCCCTAGGCAGAAGAGATCCTTTAGCGCCAAAATTAAATTTAGATAGCTTTTATGAAATTCGTTTAAGTCTGACAAACCCACCTGAAGAACGCAACCGAGTTATCAACTATGTCTGGCTATCCTTAAACTATTCTTTACAACAGTCATTACGATTAGGAGTTGACTATCAATTTAGCTTATCCAACTTTTTAGAAAGAACTAGAGAAGACCAGTATCATCGAATATCCGCCAACTTAAAATACAGTATATCTGACCTCAGCAGCATCAACTTACAAAGCGGTTTTGCTCTAGGTGGTTCGACAGATCCTAATATTGATTTTGACGGCTGGTTTTTTAGCGTCAATTACAGTTGGGATTTGGGACAGTTTTGAAACAGTGAACAGTGAGCAGTTATCAGCGATCAGTTAGGAGTTAGGAGTTAAGAGTGAGGAATTAAGAATTATGAGTAGAGAGTAGTAAATTAATTTTTATAGATGCGGCACAAGGATATCGTATATTTCCTTC
>CAYMZW010000674.1:0-3290 GCA_964395005.1 uncultured Rivularia sp. | reverse complement strand
ATTTGGTGGGATAAACAAACTTCTGCTTGGCGAGTTTTTGAAGATAAATGTCCTCATCGTCTCGTACCATTATCCGAAGGAAGAATTGCTGAAGATGGATTATTAGAATGTCCCTATCATGGTTGGGCTTTTTCTGGTAATGGTAAATGCGAACGAATTCCCCAACAACCCGAAGGTACAAAAGCTGAAACTTCTCAAAGAGCTTGTGTTAAATCTTTTCCAACATCTGTTAAACAAGGATTATTATTTATCTTTCCTGGAAAACCAGAAAATGCAGAAAAAATTGAAGTTCCGATTATTGAAGCAATCGAAGAAACACCAGATGAATGGGTTGTTTTAAATACTTTTCGGGATTTACCTTACGACGCTTTGACATTATTAGAAAACGTCATCGATCCCAGTCATGTTCCCTTTACCCATCACGCTACCGTCGGTAATAGAGATAGCGTTTCACCAGTAGAATTAGAATTAGTTGAATCTGGAAAGAATGGTTTTACAGGAATTTGGCAAGATGGGCCAAGAAAAGGTACTTTAGGAAAACAGGATACAAGTTTTGTAGCGCCGGGATTAGTATGTCACGACTTAACCGCAAAGCAATTAGGTAGAACTTTGACGGTGGTTTATGCTACTCCCATCCGTAAAGGAGAATGTCGTTTATTTGCGCGTTTCCCCTTCAAATTCTCCTCAAAACTACCTACTTTTTTTATTAAACTAACCCCGCGCTGGTATTCTCATATCAGAAATAATCGCATTTTAGAAGACGATCAAATTTTTCTCCACTATCAAGAACGTTTTTTAGAAGAAGCTGGAGGAAGTGACAATTTCAATAAAGCATTTTATTTACCTACCAAAGCAGATACTTATGTATCCGAATTGCGAAACTGGGTGAATAAATATAATGCAAATCCATTTCCTGGGGAAAGTTTACCACCAAGGTTATCAAAAGAAGCACTTTTAGATCGATATCATTCTCATACCAAACATTGCCGAAGTTGTAGGGAAGCACTTGCAAGAATTCAGAAAGGGAGGATTGCGATCGCAGTTTTGGCAGCAGTAAGTTGGGCAATGATACCCGTAACAACTTTCTTACAAACTAAATCGGTAATTTTACCATTGTCATTTTCTGGGATATTTCTTTTATTTGGTGGTGTGTGGTTTGGTTTGGGGAGACTAGAAAAGCGGATGTATCAAGGTGAAGAAACACCTCCGCGTAATTTACCAAAAAAATCTTAAGTTCGTAGTAAGAGCTTTAGCTCTCTTAATCTTAGGGCTAAAGCCCTTACTACAAACAAATAAAAGAAACTTTTATCTATTATCTAAATTCTAATTAAATAGCACCATAAAAAAACTCAATAATGCCTCAAATATCTCGTAGAAAATTTATTAAACAAGGTACAACCGCTTTTGCAAGTCTTTCTTCAATCAGCTTACTTAAATTACTATCCGATTCAGTTTCCGCAGCAGAAACTATAACCGGCAATCTAGAAACGCAAATTCCAAATTTGATGAGAAATAATCGAATTCCAGGAATATCATTAGCAATAATTCGAGATGGAGAATTATTTTGGCATAAAAGCTTTGGAGTTAAACACAAATATAGAAAAACATCGGTTAAAAACGAAACGATTTTTGCTGCTGCATCCTTGACTAAACCATTATTTGGTTATGCAGTTTTAAAAATGGCTGAGCAAAAAGAAATTGATTTAGATGCACCTTTAACAAAATATACCGATAAACCTTTAATTAATGACTCTAGAATTAACCAAGTAACTGCTCGTAGAGTATTATCTCACACTACTGGTTTTCCTAATTGGAGCGGTAGTAAACCAGTGTGGTTTAAAAATAATCCAGGAACAAAATTTGGTTATTCGGGGGAAGGTTTTTTATATTTACAAAGCGTAGTTGAAAAAATTACCCAACAACCTTTAGAAGAGTATTTACAAGAGAATATATTAAAACCTTGGGGAATGAATAGTAGCAGTTTAATTTGGCAACCCGAATATGCGAATATTGCTAGTTACGGGCACAATCGTCAAGGTAAACCCAGAGCGATGAGTAAACCGAAAACTGCGGGGGCTGCGGGAAGTTTGCGTACTACTGCTGGCGAATATGCTCAATTTGCGATCGCGATGATGAAACCGGGAACAGTTGATAGTAATAATTTGACGGAAGCAAGTTTAGTGCAGATGTTAACTCCGCAAATTAAACTTAGTTATTCTTTAGATTGGGGTTTGGGTTGGGGATTGGAAAAAACAAATATTGGTAACTTTTTTTGGCATTGGGGAGATTTAGTTACTTTTAAAAGTTTTATCGTAGCTTCCAAAGATTTACAAAGTGGAATTGTGATTTTAACTAACAGTCAAAATGGGTTAAAAATCTGTGAAAAAATTGTTGGTGAAGCAATTGGTGGAAAACATCCGGCATTTAAATATTGGATGATTGATTATTAAAAATGTAGAGACGCGATATATCGCGTCTCTACAAACTAATTATTTCGTCTTAGCCAACATCATATTAGATTGATTCACGTTGAATTTATAGCCAATACCAAAATCCAAAGGCTGAATATTGTTCTTATTTGCATAAACTCGTCTCAAATCTGACTGATAGCGATTGCTAAATAAACCAATTGGGCGAGTATAGTTACCGTAGAATTCTAAATCCCATTTCGCATTATCAAAGGATTTCAAAGGCATTCCAGAATCATCCTGCAATACATGACTGCTGGTTGCCAAAATTGTATCTCTGATACCTGAGAAACTACCGTTATACATTAAGTAAGAAGCAGCTTTTAGATAAGTTACGGGTTGGTTAAGTTGGCTGACAAACTGTGTTAATTCAGGATGCTTTTTCAAACCTGAATTTGATAAATCTGTGGAGAAATAATATAAAGTTCGAGGTTGTGATTCTCCTTGGGGAACAAAAGCAATTTTTACTCCGGGAACCATTCCTTTTTCAAATTGTTTGACTTTAGCATTTTTATCTAAGCCAATATATTGTAAATCTAGGATACGGTTGTTTGTACGTGCCATGAATACGTACAAAATCGGTAATACTCCTTGCTTTTGTAAGTCAACTCTCATGTCGTTGGTACGAAAGAAGCTAAATTGCAAAATTTCTGATAAAGAACTTCTGGCTTTACTTAATGCTCTATTATTTTCACTAGCAGAAAGTTTAGCAAAATCTGGAACGCTACCTACTGGTTCTAAACCTACTAAAATCATTTCTTTAGCTTTAGGAAATAAAGAGAAAGAGTAAAGAAAATCTGGGCCGCTGAAAGGATAGAAAAC
>CAYMZW010000673.1:0-3316 GCA_964395005.1 uncultured Rivularia sp. | reverse complement strand
GGATATTGCAAATTGGTTTCTACCAATTGGCGAGAAGCTTCTTTATTTTTAACTCCAATGACATCTCCAGGACGACACTGATAGCTAGCGATGTTAACTTCGCGACCGTTGACATGAACGTGTCCGTGATTCACCAGTTGACGTGCTGCGGGAATAGTTGGAGCCATTCCTAAACGGAAAACGGTATTATCCAAACGCATTTCGAGAAACTGTAGCAATATTTGTCCGGTAGAACCAGTTACCCGTCTTGCTTTACGGATATAACGTACCATTTGCTTTTCAGTTAAACCGTAATTAAACTTGAGTTTTTGCTTTTCCTCCAAACGGACAGCGTACTCAGAGCGCTTTTTACGGTTTTGACCGTGCTGTCCGGGGGGATAAGCACGTCTAGCAGTTTTACGGCTTAATCCTGGTAATTCACCCAGGCGGCGTGTAATTCTTAATCTAGGTCCTCTATATCGGGACATATAGCTCCCTTAATTCAATCCTTTCAAATTTTTACTCACAGACATAACATTATAGAGGCGATCGCCAAGAATATGGAATGGGGGATGGGGAGACAAGGGGAAAAGGGGACAAAGAGAGAAAGCAATTATCAATTATCAATTATCAATTACCAATTACCAATTACCAATTTCCAATTTCCAATGCCCAATTTCCCATGCCCCATGCATGAAAAATAAGATAGCATTACACAAAGGTGTTTGGAGAATTTCCATGCTATTTCGAGGTTTTGGCAAGGTTAAAGGTTTCGGTTCTTTTTGTTGTGAAACAAAAATGCTTTCTCGGCAGCGCTTCGATTTTAGATTGTTTAAATTATCAGCTAAGTTATCGGCTAAATTAACGGTACCAGCTTTAGCTATGGCTGGTATATTAGGCATGGCTTTACCTAGTAATGCCATAAAGAATCCTTTTAGAAGAAATCAAAATGAGTATCGCGTATGTGCTGCGCGTCTTTTAAGTGTAGGTATTCAAGCAGAAGTTGCAGTTAATGCTTGTGCTGCTGCACTTCGACCTAAAGAAGTATCTTCATGTGTAGGTCAAATTCAGCGGAGAACTCAAATCCCCGCGACAGATTCTCTTGCTTTTTGCGGACAAGCACGTCGTCCAAATGATTTGGCTACTTGTGTTGTTAGCATCGGTACCACAAGTCAGGAAACAGTTAATCCAGCTATTTTAAGTTACTGCAATCGCAGCTTATTGCCAGTTAAGTTTGGTAAATGTGTTGCGGGTTTGCGTTCTGAAATCGATTTTTCACCTACACAGGCGATGGAAAGTTGTATTAACGCTAGTAGTGACAGAATCAGTAATGTTATTCCTTTATCAAGACCCGGAGTTACTCCTGTACCTCCCTCTGAGGGATTTAGTCCTACTTTTGAAACAACTCCACTTCCTCCGGCTCCGTAAGGGGTGATAAGGTGATGGGGTGATAGGGAGACAAGGGGACAAAAAGAAGGGGGAGAAAGAGTTTTTAACTCCTAACTCCCTATTCCCTAATCCCTACTTCTAAAAAACAGGTCGGGTTTGCACCGCGAGTAAACCCAACCTTGATTATTTATTTAGTATTGAATTGTATTTTTAAACGTATTTTTGCTAGCATTAAAAAATTGCTGGGGAAGGCAGTCGTTATCTATGACTGCTAAAAAACTAGTCTTCTTTTTTACCAAAAACCATCTGGAGAGCCATTGGCGCTCCGCCCACTTGATGGTATTTATCTGCCCAAGCACGGATGACTTGATCGAGTTCTTCTAAAGCTTCATCTATACGTTCGGGTGGAATATCCATTTCTTCCAAAACTCGCATTGTGTTCTGCTGTCTTTCTGACCATTCTCTCATCATGCGGAAAAATCTGGCGGTATCTTCCACCATAATGTAGGTACGCTCTTCATCACTTGCAGTTGCATAATACGGACGAGTAAGAGCGTAGAAAGGCATTCCCCAAGGTGAATCAACCCGAGTTACGGTACTTGAGTAAAGTAAGCGGCGCTTGATATGCTCCGCTAAAGCTTCACTCAAAGGCATTTGATGTCTTTCGGGTAAATCTTCTTGAGAACGTTTATGAAGAAATTCAATTAACTCCAAAAATTCAAAAGAGGTGATCAACTGAGCATCGGGCAGATTGTCGGGTAGTTTTTGCTCAATCTGTCTTTTTTCCTCAGATGTCAAACTGGTGCCCGGAATGCGCGATCGCCCTGGTTGCCAAGGATATTTTTCCATCCATACATAAGGAAACTGAATCAAATAGCGCGGCTCCTGAGAACCAAGCATTTTCAGCAGTCTTCCTTCAGTCAGCGCTTGTCTGACTTCTTCTACAATGGCTTTCACCCGCTTCGGCTCTAAGTGATGCAAGTGACCAGTCATTCGCAGGTTTTGCCCCTGCTCGAGATAGGTCATATAAATCGCACACTTAGCTGCTGTTGCGGCAGCATCTAAAAATGCCCCGTGCCTGTGCCCGCTAGTTCGCATGGCACTGAAAGCCAAATAAAGCATGATCTGATCCATCGCGCTGGGGTCGAGACGTTTGATCAGATCAGTATCGTTATGCATATTACAAACTGTTGAATAGCAGGTTTACAAAATCAATAATTACAGGAAAGTAAGTAGTATACACCCTATAAGCAGCTTATGTGGTTACTTCAATTTATCTATTATGCAATAACTAAGGGTATTAGTGGTAAAGATCAACAAAAATTTACCCGTATTTTTACAGAAGAAAGTAAAAACGTAGATTGTTATTAAAGTTGCCACCACTTTTTTGTCCGTATTTTCACTAGCTTATACTGACAAACAATTTAAGCCTGTCACTGCCAAAGCTGCCAGTAAAATCCGGTTTTGATTGACACTTCATTTATTCCATCACAACCAGAATTAGCTAGCGTGTCCTTTTTACATCCCCGCCTTCGATGTATGTTAGCAGTTCTTAACAGCAAGTGTGGCTTACTGTATACCAGTAATTAGTAATCAGTTAGGAATTAGGAGTTAGGAGTTAGGAATTAGGAGTTAATAGTTAGTAGTTAGTAGTTAGAAGTTAGGAATTAGGAGTAGGAATTATTTCTTCCCCTTCTACCCCCTCTACCCCCTCTCCCTTGTCTCCTCATCACCTATTACCTTTTACTCGCTGCTGCTGCAATTTCTCGATGCTGAAGGCTGCGGCTCCGAAGGTAACTAGTAAAACTCCGATAATCTGTATGAATGGTAAAGTTTCTTGAATTATGATTCCGGCGAAAACTACTGTTAAAGCTGGCACGGTGGAACTAATGAGTCCGGCTCTTGTAGCTCCGAGTTTACGGATTCCAAAGTTATTTAGCAAGTACCC
>CAYMZW010000672.1:0-3319 GCA_964395005.1 uncultured Rivularia sp. | reverse complement strand
TACTTATATATATACTAAACTACTGAAGATACGAGCTATATGGTTAAAAGTTATACTTGTATGTATACGGTAAAAAAATATTTTTTAATAATACAGCATCATAAAATCAATATATTTATTGTATACTCTTTATAAAAATAATAAAAGCGGCTCCCCAATTTCCTCGCAAGAATTTGAAACCGCCTTTATTACTTCAACATAAAGTTTAAGCAAGTAATAAACAAGCAAGAAATTGTCCTGCTTAAGCTAACCAATAATTTTCAAATCATGCTAACTGTGTCATGTCCCATCAAGTTAAAAGGCTCTACCTTTATTCCTGAGAATCTGTATTTTCATCAAACAATAAATTGGTTATAGCAATTGATAGAGTAATTAATTGCCAGATAACATACTGTCCGCCTATCCACGCAGCAATTTGTAAAAGGATTGATAAATGTGACCAGAAAAATGCGACTATTAAAGCGCTTAGCCCCATAATAAATGTAATCCATAAGCTTAATAAATTCGGCAATACATAATATTAAGCCTATTGCAATCCAAATTGAGAAAGCATTGATTGACATCTTTAAAAACAAAACTCTACAGTTTGAAGATACCCAAAATTATAAAATAATTATCGATAGTTGCTTTTTTGTTTGGTAATTGGTAATTGGTAATTCTTAATTACTGGAAATAATATCTGTTAAAAATTAGAGAGGTTTTAATTATTTTCCATTTAATTAGGAAGCTTTCTTAGTATAAGTGTACTCTTGGTCATTGGCTACTATATTCGCTTTTTCGTGTCGAGCTACCAAATCATCAACTTTATCACTCAAAGTTGCTATTTCTGCTTGCAATTCTATAATCAAGGTACGAAGGTCTTTTTCTGTTTTTTTCTGTGCTTGATATTCTGCTTCGCGTTTTTCAATTATTTTGAGCAATTTTTCCGCAGATTCTCTTATCACAACAGCATTCAAATCTCCGGGCTTACAAATAAATAGATGAAGCTTTTTCTGTCTATGACTTCTTTCTATGTAAAAGTATGTGCGACCCTTAGATATAGACTCTCTACAACGAAAAATTTTTTCTTTGTAAGTTACTCGAAATGATTCCACATCTGGTAGCGGAGTATCTACCGTCGCATCATCCAATATTATTCCGGGGTCTTTTGCTTTTGCCATACCAACATTCGTTCTTCTCCTAAACCATATTTTAACATTACACAAAACTACGTAACTTGAAAAACTACTTGACTAAGCACTTTATGACATAGTACTTTCAATTTTGTACCAAAAAAGGATAAAATAAAAAAAACAGACGCAATTCGAGTCAAGAATTACCACGTCTGTTTCTGTTAAATCCCCCAATCGAGAAAATCACCTCTAATCGAGATAATCAGCTCTAATCGAGAAAATCATTATGAATTCAATCAAATCCTCTCAATGGAGAATTAGATATGATTAACCCAATAATAGTACAATCGAACACCCTTTGTCTACTACAGTTAAGCTGTAATGTTGATAATCAGCTTCTTTTATTACAATTTTCAGAAGAACAAAGCGATACTGCAATCGAACAAAGTGCAGTAGTAGATTCGCCTGAAACCAAGATGTACCGAGATTGGTGCTTGGACGGAAAATTTCCACCGAGATATATCTAACGAATTTTAAATATCAACTTCCGTTAATCAGCCTCAAAAATTGCTAATTACTCGTCCGCTTCAATATTTCAGGGGAATCTATCATGGCAAATGTCTTTCAGACACGCTCCGCGATCGCAACATCACTACAAACTACCAACTGCGCTCAAAACTTAGGTGAAGCAACTCAGAATATTCTGGAGAATGCTTTCTATATAGCCAAGCAGAAATTAGAACTATCTCGCAAAGCATACAAACAACTGATTAGGGAATGGGGATGGGAGAAGGAAGACAAGAAATATCTGAAGGTAGCTCAAACCTTTAAAAAATTCTCACCTTCAGATTTAGCGGAGATTGAACCCAATACTTTATTGCTGCTATCCAACCAGAGTAAGAAATATGCTGCTGTAATTGAGCAACTTCTCGATATGAGTTACATCACTCAAGCAAAAGTCCGGGAATTAATCAAACTTTCTCGCAAACCAAAGCCAATCAAGCTAGAAAAACCTTCGATTTGGCGAAGAACTAAAAATGCTGGTAGATATTGTCAGGTACCACCAATCCACGACGAGACGACGGGTGTTATTTTGCAAAGAATGATGGATGAAGAAGGATTAACCGCTCAACAAATTGTTGCAGAAGCATTGGAATTGCGACAAGCGCTGAAAGAAGGACGTTTGAATTTTGAATCTCAGAACCGAGAAACAGAGGATATTCAAGTATCTAGTTCGGAAGTTGTACAGAGCGATGAATATTCAGATAATCAAAGTCAAGAGGTTGTATATGAAGATATTTACGATTATCAGCCAAATTATGAGATAGATAATTCGGAAACAACAGAAGACTATACTGTTTTTTCAGACAACATCATTTTCAATCCAACCTCAAATCAAGAGACAGTAGAATCTTTGAGCGATGAATTATTTATGATTGTTGAAAATATTAATTATCTAGGTAAAAATCAAGTTGAGGAAGTTGAAGAATTAGTAGCGGATATCATTAATTTTTGTAACGAACAACCAATTTCAGAGCAATGGAATATTTTGGCTGAGATTACCAGAAGAAATAGTGAAGCTTTGCAGTTAGTGGTTAAATGTTCGGGTAAAGAGGATTCGGAATGGTTTTTCAATTTACCGAAATTGCTCGCAGATGCAGCGTTAGATAATCCCGAGGAATTAGAGTGGGTAGATAAGAAATTGAGTTCAGATGCGCTTTTATTAATTGCGGCTCAATAATGTAGGTTTCTTGTTCGTTGTGAGGAATATCTGATTCTGGAAGGCTCTGCACTCTACCTAACATTGGTAGAAAATTTAGTTATAGAAAATGGAGTTAAAGCAATTTGGCTAACTGCTAGCGTTAAGCGTTAGCGAAGCGTCTCTGTTAGCAGAGCGTGTCCGGAGGACATAAGAGATAGGCGATCGCCTTTTTCAAAACCGAATTTACAATCAAAGTAATTTTGATAATGTTGGTGAAGATGAAAAGTATTTAATTGAAAAATTTCTCTACCGTACCCTGCTCTACAATAAACTGATGATAGAATCGATTGAGAATTTGGGATTTATATCTATTGATGTAGAATCTAGTTCAACGATAGAAGAACTTTTGTATTTCTCGTATTTCTCGTATTTCTCGTATTTCTCGTATTTCTCGTTACAAGGTTCTACCTTTCTCGTTACAAGGTTCTACCTTGTAATGCATTTT
>CAYMZW010000671.1:0-3324 GCA_964395005.1 uncultured Rivularia sp. | reverse complement strand
ATCCGAACGAAATGAAATTCATTTGAATCAGTGAACAGTGAACAGTGAACAGTTAGGAGTTAGGAGTTAGGAGTTAGGAGTTAGGAGTTAGGAGTTAGGAGTTAGGAATTTTTCTCCTTGTTTCCCCCTCTCCCCATCTCCTTGTCTCCCCATCTCCCCATCACTTCCCACCCCAGGGAATCATCGGATCTTTGGCGAGTTTCTTGGATACTTCGTATGCGCCGTAGCGGTTGAGGTGACTGGGATCGGAAAAGTAATCGTTGGCTTTTAAAAATGCTTGAGTTAAGTCTCGGTAAACGAAGTTGGGAAGGCTTGCTAAATCCAACATATATTTCTGGAATTCTTGTTCGTATTTTGTACGTGCTGGATCTAAATATTCTGCTGTTAAGGGCATATTTACGAACACTACGTTTATATTTCGTTTTTCCGTGTAGTTAAGTACTGCTTGCAGGGCTTCGTTTTGCTCTCCTAATAATTCAAAGTTTTGATAGTCTCGATCGTAATTTCCGGCAACTTTGGCGTGTTTTTGATAATAAGTACTGGGATTGAAACGGATCGATAACGGTAAAAATCCATCAAAGTCTACTGCGTAATTAGCAGCATCTTCTAAAGGATCTGTTAATTCGTTTGAAGAATCTAGTTTTTTTAAAGCGCTTATTATGGGTAAAGATTTATATATTTTTACAATTTGACCTTTTAGTCTATCGCGTTTTTTATAAGACCTGGAAACAGTAGAAAATCCTTCATTTAATGTTTCGTTAAGAACTTCATTCCCGCTGGTTTTCTGTTTTGAATTTTCTGCTTCTTTGGCGGTTATTGCCGTATCTTCTGTGGAATCGTCTCTAGCTAATGATGTTTTTAAAGCATACTGATAACCACGGGATTCTAAAATTGCTGCAAAAGTTTTATCTCTTCTACCGCTATTAAAAGCACGGGAGCCATCTGCCCAAATAATTGTTTTTGGTAATTCTGCTGGCTGGAGTACGCGACGAATAATAAAGTCTACTACTTGTGCTGTTGCTCCGTTAACGCCAAAGTTAAATACGTCAACGTCGGGATAACCTTGTGAGGCTAAACCTTTGGCAAGTGCATCGGGATCTACACCTCGTAAAGCGCGAGAAGAACCGATAATTAATACATCTGGTGGCATACCGTTTTTTGCCAAACGCTGTTTGTATAGCGCTAACTGTTCGTCTAACTGGCGAACGTTAAAACTAGGAAGTTGCGATCGCGCTGCTAATAAAATGGCTGTTGCTGTTGCTTTACCTCGGTTTGAGTTATTTTGGCTTGTAAAACCGGAATTATTGAAGGTTGAGTTTGGCTGGGATTGTTCTTCGGTGCTGTTAGCAAGAAATGCTGTTGGTGCTTCTTCGGGTGCTGTGGGAGATTGAGCAATTTGTGTAGTCGGAGGTGCAAGGGAAGTTAAAATTTTACCCGTTATCCAATCAGTTTGTAGAGTTAATAATAATCCTACAGCACCCCAAACTAATGCTACGCGACCAACTCCTTCTGAATTCTCGGATGCCTGCTGTTTTTCAACAAATAGCTGGGTACCTAAAAACCAGTTTTTAACAGTTCCACCCCAATCCCGCGCTGCATTAGCAACGAAGTTTTGAACTTCTTCTGCGGTTAAATCGGGACGCAATACTGGTTCTTCTTCATCGGGTAACAGTTCCTGTACGTAGGCAGAAGTAGCGGCAAATTCTGGTGTAGCTTCCGGTACTACCCGTTCCCGCTCTTTGAAATCTAAGCCTGATTGCCAAAATGGTTTTTTGTTACCGGCACGCCTTCCGTAAACCCGCACTCCTGCAAGGTCTGTTAGCTGTAAATGTTTAATAAAATTAATTATTTTGGCGGCTATTTTTTTACGTGCGGGACATACCGGGGCATCACACATAATGTGTAATAAATCTTCTTTACGTGCCAATTTTACGCGAATACCCCCAGTTTGCAACCGCTTATTTAAATTGGGATTTAGTAAGCGTTGAAGCAGGAAAATAATTGCTTCCATGTCGCCATCACGGGCTAATTCTATCGGCGATGTAGCTAAAGCCGAATGTTGTTTAGCTGGTAAAGACTGCCAGTCAATCCACTCAGGTTGAGAAGAATTTACTGTTTTTTGTCCGTAAATTGCCGCCGATAGTATTCCTTGAGGAGCTAATGCTTCTAAATTCGGAACAATTTTATCCACGCATAATTTTTGAGCCGGAATCACCGCATCTGGAGATTCAGTACCGGGCATACAAAATACGTGTAAAGTCGAATCTTGTAAAGAAGCCTGTATTTCTACCTTGGAATTATTAAAACTAATATTTAACAGCCTGACAATTGCTTGCACATCTCCCCATCGCGCCCATTCCTTGAGCATTACCTCTGGGGGTGTCAGATCGATTAACAACAGCCAATCCGGCTGAGTTTCGCCGACTACCTGGGTCGAAATTACCGCATCTTTATAGTTAAGCAGCTTAAGATTTCGTAATTTAGCTGCTACAGGCTCGGCAATTAAAGAAGGATCGGGCGTATAGTTTGACTGACAAAAAACCCACAAACGACCTTTATCAGTAGGAACGTTTGCCTTTACTTGCCTTTTAACCTTAACTTGAACCGCTACACCCAAAGTACTCAGAGTTTCGCTGAGATAGCGAGCGATCGCGTTTGGATCTCCCTGACGGGCTAAACTCTCATTGGATAAAATTAGCGCTCCGGGAGGCGCATCTGCGGCGATCTGTGCTTGTTTTACTTCCTCTAAGTGTTTTTCAAGTTGATTTAAGTAAACCTTGTGGCACCATTCGGGGCGTTTCTCGGTTTTTTTCTTTCCGTAAACAAAAACTTGGTATATTGAAGGTTGTTCGCTTTTTGCTAAAGCATCTAAATCCGTTTGCTGTAATGCTTTAAGCAAATCTGATAAAGTGTTCCAACGAGGAGGACACTCAGATGATTCGCAAAGAATATGCAGGTCGTTTCCTCGCAACCGGACTTTTACCCCTATAGAGTTTATCCCCGTTGCTTGGCTTACCCACTGTGCTAATGATTGTTGAGTTTGTAAAGTGGCTGTTTTCATCGGCAGTTGACGAAAAGGGATTGAGCGGACGCAGTTAGCTGGCAAGAGCTAGTAGACTAGAACTATCGAAATCGTTAGGCGGAAAAAGTGTTTTTTACATTTTTTACAATAGTTGTTTATTATCGACAAGGCTTATCTATATGATTTGTTTGATGTCGTTGATTCAATTAGCCCATATTAACTTCGTAAAAAAAGTAATTTATCTTTACATATGAAGTTTTGTTTTCGATCTAACTTATCTTACAGCAGTAAAAAATATCTAT
>CAYMZW010000670.1:0-3333 GCA_964395005.1 uncultured Rivularia sp. | reverse complement strand
TCACTGTTCACTGCTCACTGTTCACTGCTCACTGTTCACTGCTCACTGTTCACTGCTCACTGTTCACTGCTCACTGTTCACTGCTCACTGTTCACTGCTCACTGTTCACTGTTCACTGGTAACTGTAAAATATCTACATTTTGGATTGTTCTAGAGATAGATGTATGTCTTTGCTTTATATGAGTTGATGAATATAGTAATTGCTTATCAAAACTATGGCACAACAAATATCACACCATCCTGCTGCGTGGGTTGAACGATTGGCAAGGTTTGGTTACGCTTCTAAAGGAGCAGTATACTTTCTTGTGGGATTGCTGGCAGTACAAGCAGCTTTTGGCCCAGGAGGAAAAAAGACGGATACGGAAGGAGCTTTGATAACTATAGTACAGCAACCTTTTGGCCAAGTTCTCCTCGGTTTGGTTGCGTTCGGATTATTAAGTTATGCAATGTGGCGTTTTGTTGAAGCAATTAACGATCCAGAAAATAAAGGTAAAGATTTTAAAGGTATAGCAACAAGATTGAGTTATGTAGCTAATGGTTTGGCTTATGCTGGTTTGGCTTGGACTTCGATACAAATTATCATGGGAAGTTCAAGCGGTGGTGGTGATAGCAAACGAGATTGGACTGAGATTTTGCTAAATCAACCCTTCGGACAGTGGTTGGTAGGAACGGTTGGTGTGGCTGTAATTGCCTTTGGATGTTACTACTTGTATCGAGCTTTTACAGCAAAGTTTCGCAGAAAGCTAAATTTATCAGAATTAAGTAGTACTGCACGCGAGTGGGTTATTGCTATTTGCCGATTTGGTTTGGCGGCAAGAAGTATTGTATTCTTTTTAATTGGTTGGTTTGTCATTGAAGCTGCATATATGGCTCAAGCTAGCCAAGTTGGTGGACTTGATGAAGCATTGGAAACTTTAGCAGCGCAACCTTACGGCCCTTGGATGTTGGGTGTTGTAGCTTTGGGTTTGATGGCTTATGGCGTATATATGTTTGTTCAAGCACGATATCGTCGTCTCGATCCAAATATGTAATTTAAGAGGTTAAAGGTTAAAGGTTAAAGGTCAAAGGTAATAATACAATTTAAAGATTTATTATATATACCAATATATTGATTTTAATTTTTATGTTCACTGATAACTGATAACTGTTAACTGATAACTGTTTTAAGAATGTCACTTACTGAAATACGCGGTGTTTGGTTAACTACTACAAATAGTAAAGTATTTGATTCTCGCGATAATATTGTTGAAGCAATGGATTTTCTTGCCGAAACGGGATTTAATGTTGTGTTTCCAGTGGTGTGGAATAAAGCGGCAACGCAATTTCCTTCTGTGGTAATGCAGCAAAATTTCGGTGTAGAAATCAATCCGCAATATCGGGGAAGGGATGTTTTAGCTGAAGTAATTACCGCAGCGCATCGAGTTAATTTAAAAGTGATTCCTTGGTTTGAATATGGTTTCGCTAGTTCTTACAATTCTAATGGAGGAATGTTGCTAGCGAAACAACCACAGTGGGCAGCGCGAGATTGTAAAGGTAAATTATTAAATAAAAATGGTTTTGAATGGCTTAATGCTCTTGATGATGAAGTTCAAAATTTTTTATTAAAATTAATACTTGAAGTTGTTAATAATTACGATATTGATGGTATTCAGGGTGACGATCGTTTACCTGCTTTACCGTCTGAAGGTGGTTATGATAATGGTACTATAGAACGCTATAAGCAAGAATTTGGTCAAAATCCGCCGCAAAACCATAAGGATAAGCAATGGTTGCAATGGCGTGCAGATATTTTAACTGATTTTTTGGCGCGTTTATATAAGGATGTCAAAGCTGTAAATAATAATCTATTAGTTTCAATGGCTCCCAATATTCACGATTGGGCATTGAAAGAGTATTTACAAGACTCGCAGACATGGTTAGAAAAAGGTTTGGTAGATATTATTCATCCGCAAGTTTATCGCCGAGATTTTAATAGTTATAAAAATGTTGTTGATAAGTTAGTTAAACAGCAGTTTACAGATAAGAGCCGAGTTAAATTTGCTCCGGGAGTATTAATGAAATTGGGTTCTTATAATATTAGTGCTGATTATTTATTGCAGCTAATTGAATATAACCGTGCTTGTGGTATTAATGGTGAAGTATTTTTCTTTTACGAAGGTTTGCGAGATAATAATAATGCTTTAGCTCAGGTGTTGAAACAAAATTACTATGCTAAGTCGGCTAATTTTCCTTGTTTGGAAGATTTGAATAAAGGTGGGGGTAGGGAAGAAGTTGTTCGTGAGAAGGGGGGTTTGTTTGGGTTTGTGAAAAGTTGGTTTTGATAAATGAATTAATGATTGGATAAACCGCTGAGGGAGCTGAGGAAGAGGTTATATAGGAAATGCAGTTAGAATATAAATCTCAGGTTGAAGAAAATATAGAAATTCTCAAGCACGATTTACCGACTTTGTTTGAGAAGGATATTTCTTATGATATTTATACAGGTGATATTTTATTTAAAGATCCTATAAGTAAATTTAAATGGAAGTTTAACTATAGAATTATTTTTTGGACTTTAAGATTTCATGCCGGATTGTTTTTTACAGATATTCATTTCGATTTGCATGATGTATATCAATCAAATGAGTATACTATTTTCGCAAAGTGGACTGTGCGAGGAACATTAAGACTACCTTGGAAAGCAAAAATATTTTTCAATGGGCATTCAAATTATAAATTAAATAAAGATGGTTTAATCTACGAACATATCGATACTTGGGATAGGAAACCTGGCGAGATTTTAAGACAATTTTTACCTAAAGGAGAATAATTTATTTATTCGTTCGTAGTAAGGGCTTTAGCCCTTAGAATAAGAACTTAAGTTCTTACTACAAACTATTTAAACTAATGAATCCTTTATTACAAAATCTAATAGTAACTACACTGACATTTATTTACGTTTTCGGACTTGTAGCGATATTAAATTTCTGTGTTACCAAGTTCAAATTACCACAAGATATCAGCCGTAAAATTACTCATATTGGTGCTGGTTCTTTAATTGGATTTTTAGCGCTTTATAATGACTCTCATTGGTCGAAATATCTTAATGTTACTATTTTTGTTGTTTGGATAATACTGTTAATTCAAAAAGGTTTATTTGCTAGCGATGACGATGAAGCTGTTAAGACTATGACTCGCAATGGCGATAAAAGCGAACTTTTAAAGGGACCTTTATACTTCGTAATTGTAGCTACTATTTGCGGTACTTTATTTTACAAAACCTTTCCCGGAATTATGGTGATTGCAACTCTCGGGTGGGGAGATGGAATTGCTCCTATAGTTGGCTCTCGTTAC
>CAYMZW010000669.1:0-3340 GCA_964395005.1 uncultured Rivularia sp. | reverse complement strand
ACGCTAATTTAACCGAAGCAGATTTAAGAGGCGCAAAGCTATCTCGTACAGATTTTAAAAATGCTAACTTAGATGGAGCGATCTATTAGTTAGTTGTTAGTTGATAGTTGTTAGTTGTTAGTTGATAGTTGTTAGTTGTTAGTTGATATTATACCTTCAACCTTAGAACTTACATGAATATTCCTATTCTTAAAACCAATCGTCTAATTTTACGGGAATTTCGCGAATCAGATTTAGATGCTTATGCCGAAATGTCTGCTGATGCAGAAGTTATGCGCTACATTGGCACCGGGAAAGTCTTATCCCGTGCGGAATCTTGGCGCAGTATGGCAGCAATAATAGGTCATTGGTATTTTCGAGGTTATGGTTTGTGGGCAGTTGAAGAACAGCAAAGCGGTGAAATGATAGGTAGAATTGGCTGTTGGAAACCCGAAGGTTGGATTGGTTTGGAAGTTGGTTGGAGTTTGCGACGGGCTTTTTGGGGCAAAGGTTTTGCAACGGAAGCGGGGCTTGCTTCGATTGATTTTGCATTTACAAAGTTACAGCAAACTCATGTAATAAGTTTGATTAATCCTAATAATAAAGCATCGAGTAGAGTTGCTGAAAAACTAGGAGAAAAACTAAAAGGAGAAACAGAAGTTTTAGGTAACAAAGCTTTAGTTTATGGAATTAGTAGAGAAGAATGGGATAAAAAGTTATAAGTTAAGAGTGAGTAGTTAAGAGTTAAGAATTATTAATTAACACCTTTAACCTTTAACCTTTAAACTTTGACCTAAAATGATATTATGACTCAAGCAACAGACAAGATTCGCTGGACGATTTCCGATTTAGAAGTTTTAGCAGCAGATGAATGGAAACGTTATGAAATAATTGATGGAGAATTATTTGTGAGCCGCGCTCCCCATATTCGTCACCAGGATTCTGGTGGTAATATCTATCTTGAATTACAAGTTTGGTCTAGAAAATCAGGTTTGGGTAAAGCATTATTTACTCCGGGAATTATATTTTCCGATGCTGACAATGTTATTCCTGATGTAGTCTGGATTAGTAATGAAAGATTAGAGCAATTAGTTGATGATGAAGGACATTTAACAGGTGCGCCAGAATTAATTGTTGAAGTTCTTTCTGCGGGAAATACAAACGAAAGACGCGATAAAGAAGCCAAATTAAAGCTTTATTCCATTAAAGGAGTTAAAGAATATTGGATTGTAGATTGGCGATTGCAACAAATAGAAGTTTATCGTCGTGAAAATGCTCAACTGGTATTAGTCGCGACGCTGATGGAAGATGATGAGATTACTTCGCCAATTTTACCGGGATTTAGTTGTAATATTCAGCAGTTTTTTATATAAAATAATTCATTTACCAACTCAATATTCCTAACTCGCAACATCTAACTAATTTAAAACCGCTGCATCAAAACGCTCTGCTAAATCCACAATTTCTTGTTTGCGGGCAATTTGCTCTATCCATTCTTAATGTCGTGTTACCAATATCAAAAACTTCACCGCTAGCCGTCCAATAACCTTTGTGATACCAGCGATAAAAGGAATTCGCAATCTCATCTAGCGAAAATCCTTTACAAAGAGATTCTGCCAAGCAAAAAGTTAACGAACTGTCATCAGAAAAAGTTCCAGCAGGCACATCCCAGGTTCCATAACCCAACATTGATGTTACTGGAGATTTTATTCTTTCGGTTCGACTTGTGAATTCTACAGGCACTCCCAATGCATCGCCAACACATAAACCAAGCAAACCAGATACTGATTTCATCATCTTTAACACGGGTTTATTAATTATTACTAATCAACTTAAAAGCTACAATCCTACTAAAAAAATAAATAGTTTTATCAATTTTAACTTATGGTTCTAAGTGCAAATTCTGAGGTGCATGGCACAAAAAGTTAATAATATAACAATACACGCCTGTGACTGTGAATGTGGTTTATTCCATATTTGTCACTGTTGCTGATTGTTGGGAAGATGTAAACACCCCGTTTGGGGTGTTTTTTCTAAGTCTTTTATAGATAAAACTAAATACAAATTTAATTCTTTTTTTAAGCATTTTTTAAATCAAATAAATAAATTTATATCACTATAAAAAGAAGGGTGTTTACAAATGAAATTTTTTAACCATAAGTTAGCTGCGATTAGTTATTTTATAAGTATTTCTGCAATAAATATATTTTTTCCTCAACCTGCGCTGTCGGCAATCTCTTGTGAAGCAGGAACAATATATCGTCATGCAAACGGTTCTTTATACTATTGCATATTAGCAAGAGATACTAAAATTACCATGAGCAATTATCGAACAGGCAGGTCTATTTTTCCTTGCAAAGCTAAGAGATATATAATGTTCGCAGAAAAGTCAGAGTTTCAAGAATGTATGCTTTCTGAAGATATTAAAATAAGAGAAAATAATTATGTGCGAACTTGTCCGAAAGATTATATCGTATCGGTTTCAACTTCAAATGAAGGTAAAAAACTATCTATAAGCTGTCGTGGTTATTAACTAAAATAGTTGTATCTTAAAAAACTATTTATAAATTAGATGTGCCTGCATTAGTTAAACTAAGCAGGTATTCTTTTTTTATTCTTGTGGGATGGGCATCCCTGCCCGTCCTAATATATAAATTAAATGCACCACAGCTTAGCTCAACATAAGATGGCAGTTTACCCGGTAAAATAAATTCATTGATAAATTTATTAACTTGGCAGTTAAACCATTATGTTCTCAACAGATGACTTCGCACGCTACACTCAATGGTCGGGTATTGCCACATTAATATTTGCTGTTATTACACTCTTAGGCTTTATCTTTAAGTGGGGTATCCGGTTTCGCTTGGCGGGTGCGACTGGATTTATGCTGGTAGTAACGGGGGGTTTATTCCCTCTATCTCTGACACCTTTGACGCGCACCGTGGTTCCGGGTGCAGTTCGTTATAAACTAGTTTTTGATAATGGCTCATCCCAAGCAGTAATTGCCACACCACCTCAAATAACTTCTTCAGAATTAGATGCAACCTTACGACAAGCTGCTAGCGATTTATTTTCCTACGGTAGATTAGGTACACCCCAAGATAATCAATTAACTATCCGCGCTCGCAGTATTGTACATCCCGAACCCGGACTTTCCGTTCCCCTCTATTTAGGACAAATTAAACGTTCCCTTTCAAATCGTGATGATGACTCACTCCAAATTGATATTTACCAAGATAATTTAGCAAAGTTATCAACCTACGAAAGTTAGGAGTTAAGAATTGAGAGTTAGGAGTGAGGAGTTAGGAGTTAGGAGTGAGGAGTTAGGAGTTAGGAGTGAGGAGTTAGGAGTTAGGAGTGA
>CAYMZW010000668.1:0-3341 GCA_964395005.1 uncultured Rivularia sp. | reverse complement strand
TTAGGAGTTAGGAGTTAGGAGTTAGGAGTTAGGAATTAGGAGTTAGGAATTAGGAGTTAGGAATTAGGAGTTAGGAATAAAAATTATTTCTCCTTGTCTCCCTATCTCCCTATCTCCCCATCTCCCCATCTCCCTATCTCCTTGTCTCCCCTTCGTCCCAATTACCTATTACCCACTACCTATTACTTAAATTCGTTAATAATCTTGATAATCCTTTATTTAATACTCTCTTTCCCCGAATTCGGATATACACTAACGGGGGAAAGCTAGTGTAAATAGAGGATTTTTTGTGCGCCTGTTGACAACGGTTGTAGCTTTACGTTGCTATTTAGATAGACGACCTTGGCAAAGCGAGCCAAAGCATTCTGAGGAGCCGCTACCCCTTGAAATGACAACTCGTCTCCAAACAGCAGTAGGCTTGGTTCCTACTATGGGAGCTTTGCATCAAGGACATTTAAGCTTGATTAAACGGGCGCGGCAGGAAAATGCCATTGTCATTGTCAGTATTTTTGTCAATCCCCTACAATTTGGGCCAAACGAAGATTACCAAGATTATCCCCGTACTTTAGAACAGGATCGAAAATTCTGCGAAGAAGCCGGGGTAAATGCTATGTTTGTACCAAATCCGGAAGAGATTGGGGTTACTCCGAAGAGTATACAAGATTCAATTGTTACACAAGTGACTCCACCATCTGATATGATATCAGGCTTGTGTGGTAAAACTCGGCTAGGACATTTTCAGGGTGTGGCTACTATTGTTACCAAGCTTTTTAACTTGGTGCAGCCAAACCGGGCTTACTTTGGTCAAAAGGATGGTCAGCAATTAGCGATCGTTAAGCGATTAGTTGCGGATCTTAATTTTCCCATAGAAATTGTTGCTTGCCCAATTGTTAGGGAAGCAAATGGTCTTGCTTTAAGTTCCCGTAATCAATATTTAACTGCTAGTCAAAAGCAGCAAGCGGCTGTTTTATATCGCGGCTTGCAAAAAGCTTATGCTGCGTTTTGTAGTGGAGTTCGTAAAAGTAGCATCCTGATTGAAGCTGTTTATCAAGAAATAGAAATGGAAAGTACTGTATCTGTGGAATATATCGAATTGATTGAACCGAACACGTTAATTCCGTTAGATGAAATTAAGGAGGAAGGAATGATTGCGATCGCCGCTAGTTTCGGCCGTACACGATTGATTGACAACATTGTTTTGCGCGATCGCCAACCGATTATCGCCATTGATGGACCTGCTGGTGCCGGTAAATCTACGGTAGCTCGTCAAGTTGCAGCTACATTAGGATTAGTATTTTTGGATACAGGTGCTATGTACCGTGCCGTTACTTGGCTGGTATTGCAAAAAGGAATTGCTTTAGACGATGAATGTGCGATCGCCGAGTTGGCTAATAGTTGTTCGATAGAATTAACTCCCAGCGAAGATTTGAAATCTCCAGTGCGGGTTTGGATTAACGGTAATGACGTTACCCATAAGATACGTAGTGCTGAGGTAACATCAAAAGTATCGGCAATAGCAGCACAAAGCGCTGTACGAAGCGCCTTAGTTAAACAACAGCAAAGCTGGGGAAAAAAAGGCGGTTTAGTCGCAGAAGGAAGAGATATCGGGACTCAAGTTTTCCCCGACGCTGAGGTAAAAATCTTTTTAACCGCAACCGTTGCCGAACGCGCCCGTCGCCGTCAACAAGATTATAAAAAACAAGGACAACCCGAAGTTAGTCTTGAAGAACTAGAGCAGAGCATTAAAGAACGCGACTGGAAAGACAGCACCCGACTGGTTTCACCGTTAATGAAAGCAGCAGATGCTATAGAAGTAGTTTCCGATGGTTTAACCATTGATGAAGTAACAGCAGGAATTGTGAATCTTTACGAGCAATGCTTGACTCATTCCTAGCCACCGTGGACACTTCGCATTTATTTTCCATTAAAGGATAAAACACGGCGACCGTTTTCTATTTTTGCATTATAAAGAACGTGATGTCATCCTTTTGCAGGCTTAGAGTTCTTAGATGGCAGTTATAGATAAAAAATCTTCTGTTAGCACTTTTGGTGGTGGCAGAAGAATATCATTTGGATATTTAATAGAGTTGAAAAGGAAAAAATATATTTATATGGAGTGAGTTACCCATTTGGATGGGTTGCCTGGGTAACGCAATAGCACTAAGCTATATGGGGTAGGGGGGGATAATTGAGTAAAAGCTTGAGTTTTTTGTTTTTTACTAAAGTCTTACATTTACTCGCTTACTAGATAATGCTTCCCTACGCTTTCTACCTATCCTAAGTCAAGAGAAGTATCTCTCTCTAAATATCATGTTCAAAAAAATTGCTACCAAGCTCAAAACTAATTTCCCCGCACCAGAGGTACAGGCTCACTGCGACGGACCTTGTGGAGTTTATGACCCTTCTTCTGCTAGAATTACCGCAGAAGCAGTAGTATCCATGACCAAGAAAATTATGGATTTACAGCATCCAGAAGTTGGTGACAAAGCATCAATGATTGCTTACCACAACACCTTGTCTCGCTTCGTTGCTATCAAAGAAGAACAAGCTCAAAAAACTAAAGAAGACTTATTAATTCTTTGGACAGATTATTTCAAGCCAGTACACCTCGATAAGTATCCTGACTTGCACGACACCTTCTGGAAAGCAGCAAAACTTTGCTCTGCTTGCAAAGTAGAAGTTAACTTAGATCACGCTAACGAATTAATGGAAGCCGTACATAAAATCCATAATATGTTCTGGGCAACCAAAGATCGCGATGTTTCTTGGTACAAAGCTAGCTAATGCCGATTTGATTTAATTTAATTTAAATTAGTTAAAGTTAGTTTGAGTTTTTATAGGGCTTACGCAAGCCCCCCTTAAAAAGGGGGGTTGGGGGGATCTAGAATGTCTGGAATACTATATTTTCCGTTATCGCTGCGTAAGTCCTATTTTTAGTTTAAATTGTCGATAAAGTTGTATTGGCTCCCGAAGCAATGAACGAGGAATTACAAACAGCCTTTAAATTGCTACAGTTGCTCGTGGGAATGCGAAAAAGATTGCGCGTTAGCGGCCCTTCGATGCTTCCCAAGCTTCAGCCAGGAGAAGAAATCTTATTTAATCCCAAAGCTTATCGACAAAAGCTGCCAGAGGTAGGTGATATCGTAGTTGCACGACATCCCTACCAAACCAAACAAATAATTAAAAGAGTGGCTGTAGTACTTGAAGATGGTTCTTGTTTTCTTACGGGAGACAACGCCTCTTCAAGCACCGATAGCCGCTCTTTCGGTTTTATTCCCCCCAACAAAATTCTTGGTAAAGTTACGACTAAATTCCCGTAAACAGTGAACAGTGAACAGTGA
>CAYMZW010000667.1:0-3341 GCA_964395005.1 uncultured Rivularia sp. | reverse complement strand
TGAGCAGTGAGCAGTGAGCAGTGAGCAGTGAGCAGTGAGCAGTGAGCAGTTATCAACTATCAACTATCAACTTTCACCCGGAGGGTGTGGATCATCAATTATCAATTTTCACCCGGAGGGTGTGGATCATCAATTATCAATTAGGTTAGAGTTTGAAGCTTTTCGTCTGGGTTTTATAGGAATAACTGTAGCGCTATATAAAACCGGAATCATAGTCGGTATTCGATCGCAAGCGTGAATATCTACTTATTATCGCCGCTGTTGCTTAAAAACTGTGTATTAGCAAAAGTCCTCTTTTAGAGGACTAAATTAAGACTTTGTTTCGATCCCTTTTCAGAAACAATACTTACCAATTACCAGAAACTGTTTACTGATAACTGATAACTGTTAACTGTTTAAAGTCCGAGTTCGTTACCGCGTTTGTATTGTTCGTAAGCTTTGTAAAATAAACCAGCTAAAGTAACGAAAACTAAACCTAGAACCATTCCATCAAGTAAAGGTTCAACCATAGTAGGCTCCTTATTGCAATTTTTCATATTTGTTTACTTAAATCATTTTACCATTAACAGTTGGCAAAAAGCGCTCCCTAAAAGAATTAGAGCCATGTTTCGGGTGTGGGAAATGTCGATTGGTGCTTGCACAGACAGTCAAGAACTTTTAAGCTATGTGTAGGAAATGAAATATTTTTTGTAGACACCGACTTTGACAGCAAACCTTTTGGATAACCAGATTATCAAACCGGACACTCTAATAGGGCGAATCGCGTTCTTTTCGTTAGCGATTTTGCTAGCAATCCTATTAGGCATTTTTGCTGTAAATATGGAAAGAACTTCCGATCCCTATATTAAAAATGTACTCTCTAAGACAGGAAATCCTACTCAAGGACACGCAATTTTTCAGATTAATTGCGCTGGCTGTCACGGCTTAGAAGCTACGGGAAGTGTAGGTCCCTCTCTAGAGGCCGTATCTAAACGTAAATCCCGTTATGGGCTAATTCATCAAGTAATCAGCGGCGATACGCCCCCTATGCCCAAATTCCAGCCTAACGTTGAGGAAATGGCGGATTTATTAAGTTATTTGGAATCGCTTTAGGAGTTAAGAGTTGGGAGTTAGGAGTTAGGAGTTAGGAGTTAGGAGTTGGGAGTTGGGAGTTGGGAGTTGGGAGTTAAGATTTGTTAACTTTTAATTTTTGACTTTTGATTCTTGAAAATAAGCCGATGGCGATTAGTAGGAAAGTGCATCCAGAAGCAACCATTTTCAAGGTTGGATTTTCCCAGTGTTCGATCGCGATGGCTATTAGTGCCCAAACTGTAACGCCACTGTATGCAATATCTTGACGCTGAAGAAGGGTGATCGCCGCTACAAAAGTTGCAATAATTATCATAGTTACAGTCCATGCTTCGGGAGAAATACCGAAACCGTTCCAATTATTGATATATAAAGCACTTGCTATATTAACGATAGTCGCAACGCTTATCCAACCAAGATAAATGCCGATTGGGTAGCGAATAAACCATTTTTCGGCGCGTGATGCAGATTGAGTTCCAATTCCTAAACGTAGATAAACAAGTATTAACGGTATTAAAATTAACAGCATTGCTATAACTGAAAGCACGAAAAAACGGGATAAAAATAAATACACCCAAATACTTTGAGCAATGGATGCAATTGTTAATAAATATCCAGTTTTGCGTAAATAGGGATTTTCTCGTTGGGAAGGTAAGACTTGATAAATTGCCAAAGCAAATAATCCCAGATAAATTAAACCCCATATCGCAAAAGCATAGTTAGCAGGAATTATTAAAACGTCTTTGAATAAAGTATTGGATATTCCGCCAATGGTAAGTCCGTTAAGCGGGAAGATATTTGATAAGACATTAACGATAAAAGCAATTAATACAGCAGAAGCGGTAACTAATTGCCGTAAAATATCGGAAGAATTATTGTTGGACTGTTGCATAGAATTTTTATTTACTGTTTAACTTCTATGCTTGATAGCCTATATTGTTTAACGATAAATATTCAAATACCGTTAAAGTTTTTATTATTTAAGTTTATATTTACATAAATAAAACTAATACAAACAAAATAATGTAACAAAATGTTACTTTTATTTGGTATCATTTGTATCAGCAATATAAATTGGTAGAAGGGTAATATTGCAGAAGTTTAGTTTTAATTAGGGTTAGTTACTGTAACTAAAGACTTGGAAATAGTTGTACAAAGTTTCCTCCATGTCCACATAACGTCTGAGCGCAACGCCCGATTTTTAAATGGATATCAATGTTTGACTCTAATGTGGTAGAATTACTTATAAGTTCTACCAACTTGACCGCCTATCCTTATATGAAGTAGGGAAAGCACGGCTATGAATGCCATCCGGACGACCATTGAATATCTTTTAACTCCATTATCAGTAGATAATGTGGCTAACTGCCCGCTAGAGGTCAAGGAGCTAGAGTTATTTTAACTACTGTTCCAAGCCCCAAAGCACTTCTAGTGGAAAAAACTTTATACCGTCAGTTTTTCTACCCAAATGTCCAGATATGTACAGTTATGGGTAGGTATTTAGAAGCGGTTAACTCAAGAATAGAATCTTGAGATTTTCTTGAAAGAAAGGTAGATGTTCCCTGTATCTAGTTTAGGGGTTTCGTCTTTGCGTTCGATTTTAGGCTCGAACGTAATATGAAGTTTATCATAATTTTGTTTCTGCGGAGAAAAGTTATGAGTAAACTGTGCTTAGCTAAATATAAATTAATCCTCACTCAGTAATTATTGAGTGGGGATTGGTATATTTGAGGCAGGAGGATAATAATTTTAAGATTAGGATTTGAAAATATTGCTTCTTAAATATGGATTTACTTTTCAATTCCACACTCTACGCAATTTCAGCACAAAACCAGGTAAAACTTCTTCACCAGATAACTCTGCGGGATTTTCTAATACTTCTACTGGCTTACGCCATCGATAAATTTCTACTTGGCGATTTTGTGGATTGAGCAACCAGCCAAGTCTTGAGCCACTGTCCATATATTCCCTCATCTTAACTTGTAAAGGCTCAATTCTATCCGAGCTAGAGCGTAATTCAACGACAAAATCGGGACAGATATTCGCAAAAGTTCCTTTTTCTTCGGGAGTAAGTGCATCCCATCGCTGTTGAGAAACCCAGGAAGCGTCGGGAGAGCGAGTAGCACCATTGGGTAAAATGAAACCAGTAGAAGAATCAAAAACTAACCCCGTTTCGCCGGAATTGCGCCACCATAAATACAACTCTCCAGAAATACTTGAATTAAATCTTCCAGTTTCCCAACCAGTTGGTGGATTCACAATTAATTCTCCTT
>CAYMZW010000666.1:0-3348 GCA_964395005.1 uncultured Rivularia sp. | reverse complement strand
CCCAACTCCATCCGTTGCCCAACTCCATCCGTTACCTAACTTCATCCGTTGCCCAACTGCATCCGTTGCCCAACTCCCTACTCCCTACTCCCTACTCCTAACTCCCCATTTAACCGAAATATAAAAACATCGCATCTTTTTGAAAAGCAACATTTTGGTAATAATTTAAAAGTTTTTTATAAGCATCATAGAGACTCTCAAAACCATTTCCTAAACCTTTTGAGGTAAACCGCTGCTGAAAATGAGTTTGAGAAAATTTTGATAAAGCTTCAGCAACTTGAATAACTTCATCGGCATTAAGGTATCGCAACAATCCATTGTCTGTTTCGTAATCAATTGTTTTACCTCCTAAAATGGCATTTATCGAAGGTAATTTATCTTGTTTATTTTTACCAATAAGAAACGGTATGGGAGTTGAATAATTGGTACCAGTTAAAATAAAGTGAAGAGTATTCCATTTTTTCCCAATATCGAACTCGGAATTTTTACCTTCTGCAAGCATTGTGGGAATATCTGATTTGAGCTTTTCAAACTCTTTTGGCTGCTCATATTTTAATTTTTCTAAAGTTTGGGGTACGTAGTTGGTAGCTTCGTCAAACCATTCAGCATCTTCAGGATTATTTAAATCAAGATTTGCTTCTTGCCAAAAATGCGAATCAGGTAAATACTGAGCATCATCAAATAATTCAAAAAAGTCGGGATATTTTTTGAATTTTTCTAATAAAGAAGGAGATACTTGCTTAAAATATGCTTCAACTGACATTAGCGATTATCCTAATTTGTTTTTTACCCAATTCCGAAATGACTTGAGCAAAGCTATTTCTCCCATAGTTTTACTTTGCTCGATAAATCTAGATATATCTTTGACAGATACTAAAGGAAAAGCAATGCTAAATTCGCATTCAGCGTATTGATCTTTAATTAACTGATAGAATTTTAAACTGTTACCGTCATATCTCCATAATTCACCTACACCTAAAACCGAGTAAATATCGAATTTATCTACCGAAGTGCTGGTAATATCGATTTCAATTGCTAAATCGGGTGCTGGTGAATTTGTTAAATCTAGTGTTTCTCTTCCTCTGACGGCTAATTCATTTTGAATGTAGTAACAATTATCTGCTTCAATACCTTTTCTAGCAATCTTTCTTTTTAAAGTTGTTGAGCCAGCACTTTTGATTTCTATATTTAATTCTTCTGCCAAGATAAATATAAAGCGATGAAAATTAATTTTACGATTTTCATGTTCAAAAAGCGGAGTCATAATTTCTAAAGTACTACCGTCATAGGCAAATCGAAAACCTCTATTATCACTAGTTTCCTTTAGCAAAGTTTCAAAGGTTTCCCAGGTGATGTTATGTAGTACGGTTCGCTGTTCTGCGATAGTATAAGTTACAACCATTGTTCGCTTCAGATAATTTTTTCAGAAAGGATATTGCACAATATTCCAAATATTTTACCGACATTATTAATATAGTATTCGTTGAGGTCAATCTCTACTATATTTTCAATAAGTTTTAAAAACTTCCAGCTAGTACCAGTGGTAACAGCTCCATAAATAATTGGAATATCATTTTCTTCTTTTTCATTAAATATTCTAGCTGCAAGCATTTCTGCAACACATTGCCCTAAACCTGCATTAATATTTTCCTTTTTAGCTTCTACAATAGTAATTACAGGAGCATTTAAAATTAGTAATTCTGGAGATTTACTAATAATAAAGTCGCAGTTTCCATTTAAACCTTGACTTGAATCAACTGTAAAATCAACTCCAGAAAATAAACTTACTTGATTTTTTAAATATTTTCTTACAGCAATTAAAATCGGAGAAATAATCATTTCCGAACGAGATTTTTCTGTATTACTAGCTAATGCTAATGGAATATTTTCAGCTAAAGTTTCTGCTAGTAATGCTGGAATTTCGATTTGAGGTATAGAAGCAAAGATATCAATAGTGTCAGAAATAGTTAAATTAAATGTTTTTCTAACTTTAGATAAAGTAAAGTCGCTATATGACACGTTAATTGCTCCTGTAATATATTTTGATCCAGTTTAAAATAAATAGTGCCAATCTCCAGCAGCAAAAAATCTGAAAATTGGCACAAATAATTTATTAAGAAATTTCTTTATTTCAACTTTTTTCAACTATTTATCGATTAATACCAATACCTGCATCCATCATCAAAGTTGGTTTTGCAATAGAGTCTTTCATCATCTCGTGCAATTCAGGATTTTTGGCTTGCAGCTGCTCTAAACTTATATTTTCTGCTACAACTTTTCCATCTTTACCGTATACTGTATAAGTTTGATTTGCATTAATTGAAATTCTTCCGTTTCTGGTTTCAATATAACCAAAACCTGATGAAGCAGAAACATCTACTTGATTATTTTGCTGAGAGATTGATTCAGGTTTACCCACCGCTTTTTTGTTGCAAATTATGGGTATTAAAGCTATTGATACAGCTAAAACTGCCAAGGGAATAGCTTTCTTCATTTTTACAATGTCTCCTAAATTATAAATCAAAAGGACTTATCTATAGGACTTACGCGATCGCAACGGTGTATTAGATATTTCAAACGTTTATATCCCCCCAACCCCCCTTAAAAAGGGGGGCTTTCCGTAAGTCTCGGTCTAAAAGGACTTATCTATAGGACTTACGCGATCGCAACGGTGTATTAGATATTTCAAACGTTTATATCCCCCCAACCCCCCTTTTTAAGGGGGGCTTTCCGTAAGTACTAATTTAAAATGATGCAATTACATACACTTTTAAACAAGTCCTATTTATTATAAAATCTATATTCAGATTATTGTTAAAAATGGGGCTTTTCTACCATCAATTTAACCCATCATACTGCTAAAGAAATCCAAAGTTTCTTTCAAAGCTTTGATAAAAATATCGATTTCTTCACGAGTATTGTAAAAAGATAAACTTGCTCTTGCAGTACCCGGAGCGTTTAAAATACGGTGTAACGGCTGCGTACAGTGATGCCCAGAACGAATTGCTACACCTTCATTATCCAATAAAGTAGATAAGTCATTAGGATGAACTTCTCCGGTAGTAAATGAAGCTAATGCTGCTCTACCATAACCTTTAGCATCCGGTTTAGGGCCGTAAATTTTTACTTGCGATATTTTCCCTAATTCCTCGAACAAATAACCAGTTAATTCTGATTCGTAAGCATAGATTTTATCCATGCCAATACCTGACAGATAATCTACCGCAGCACCCAAAGCTATAGCCTCGGCGATCGCCGGGGTACCTGCTTCAAATTTTGCGGGTAATTCTGCATAGGTTGAATGGTCTAAAAACACATCAGCAATCATTTCTCCACCACCCATAAATG
>CAYMZW010000665.1:0-3350 GCA_964395005.1 uncultured Rivularia sp. | reverse complement strand
AAAAGCGAAAAACCCAAACATCCGATATCTCATGCAGCTATCCCGCAATGTTGTTTTATTAATCACCCACAGCGGTGATTTTTATACAGTAGATAAAGTAGCAGAAGCCTTATCAAAAAGAGGTGCAGAACCTTTTCGTCTGGATACTGATAAGTTTCCTTTGCAGGTGCAGATGGAGGCTCATTTGAGTAATTGCCACAGTATTCACAGATTAAAATATGGCGATCGCTATATCAACACCGAAGTTGTTCAAGCTGTTTGGATGCGTCGCATTTGGCAGCCCCAAACAAGCGAGGATTTAGCTCCACAATTTAAAACTGCCTGCGTTAGAGAAGCAATGGCAGCTTTAAATGCCTTTTGGGATAGTCTTAAGGAAGTTCGTTGGATAGATAATTTAGGGCTAATTTTAGCTGCGGAAAATAAGTTGCGTCAATTGCGCGTGGCTAAGGAAGTTGGTTTGGTTATTCCGTTGACTCTGGTTACTAATAATCCTGAAGAGGTGCGAGAATTTTTCTATGATGTAGGAGGGAAAATGGTTGCTAAGCTATTAACTCCTATTTCTTACGGTATGAAAAGTTCTCCCTTCTTTTTTTATACGAGTTTAGTAAAAGAAGAAGACTTGCTCGCTATGGAGACATTACGTCATAGCCCAATGGTTTTTCAAGAGCAAATACCCAAGTTGCGGGAATTGCGGGTGGTGTTTGTCGATGGAAATATATTTGTTGGAGCTTTAAATGCTTCTAATTACGCAGCATCTACAGTAGATTGGCGACGTGCTTCTGTAAAAGATTGTGCTTGGGAAGTTCACGAATTACCTGTAGAAGTAGTTTCTCGTTTAAAAGCTTTCATGGCAAGCTTTGGACTAATGTTCGGAGCTTTAGATTTGATTGAAACTCCATCGGGAGAATACGTGTTTTTAGAGGTTAATCCTACAGGAGAATGGGGAATGTTAGAACGCGATTTAGATTATCCCATTAGTACGGCGATCGCAAACGCGCTCCTTGGAGAAAGACAATTAGGAGTTAGGAGTTAGGAGTTAGGAGTTAGGAATTAGGAGTTAAAAATTATTTTTTTGCTGACTTTATCACGATCTTTAATCCAAAATCTAAAATTTAAAATCCAAAATCTAAAATCTAAAATCTAAAATCTAAAATTTAAAATCCAAAATCCAAAATCCAAAATCTAAAATCCAAAATTGAATGACTGTTTTAATAATTACTCATAGTCAAGATAACGAAAGCATTCCTTTGGTAATTAAAGCGATTGAGTCTGAGGGAGGAAAAGCGTTTCGTTTTGACACCGATCGATTTCCCACTGAAGTACAGTTAGATATTTGCTATAAACCTGGATTCGAGCAAGTAATACTGACTTCAGATAACGATAAACTTGATTTTAATGAAGTTTCGGCAGTGTGGTATCGCCGAATTGCTATCGGAGCAAGGATTCCTACAACAATAGATAAACAGCTTAGACGAGCTTCCATAGGTGAATGCCGAGCTACTATTCAAGGTGCAATAGCTAGTATCAGGGGTTTTCATCTCGATAGAGTAGCAAATATCCGTTTAGCCGAAAACAAGCAATTGCAACTGCAAGTAGCGCGAGAAGTCGGTTTAGATACTCCTCGTACTTTAACTACAAATAATCCACAAGCAGTCAAAAAATTTGCTCAAGATTGCCAAGAGGGTATTATTGCAAAAATGCTGTCTTCTTTTGCTATCTACGATCGATTTGGACAAGAAAACGTTGTTTTTACTAATTCTGTGTCATCGGAGGATTTAGAAAATCTTGATGGATTGCATTTATGTCCGATGACGTTTCAGGAAGAAGTTCCCAAAGCGTTAGAATTACGCACAACCATCGTTGGAAAACAAGTATTTACAGCAGCGGTTGATTCTCAAGCTGTAAAAAATGCAACTTATGATTGGCGACGAGAGGGAATTGCTTTACTTAATGCTTGGAAATTTTATAACTTACCTCAAGACATTGAGAAAAAGCTTCTGCAATTAATGGCTTACTTTCGCTTAAATTATGGTGCCATCGATATTATATTGACACCCGACAATCGTTACGTATTTCTCGAAATTAACCCAGTCGGAGAATTCTTCTGGTTAGAGAATAATCCTGGCTTACCAATATCTAATGCGATCGCGACAACTCTACTTACATATAAGTAGATACACCCATCATTTCCCCACTTTTGGTTTTCCCCAAACGAGTAAAGACAGTCTATTTGCGTCGGCGTTTTAACACTACACTAAAAACTCCACTAGCTAACAATAAAGCTACAGTAGCTGAAGGTTCGGGTACTTTCACTTCTGCTCGATTTCGCTTTACTTCTACCAAGGCTACAGTTGTTTCATCAACAAAGAAACGCTCTAAGGAACCTTCAATAGATACTGCTATAATTTCTTCTAAGTCGCCAGAAACACGTGCGCCAAATGGTTCACCTAAAATCACATTATCGCTTTTTTGTAAAGCAACAAAATCGTCATCTCCTTCTGTAACGATATTTCCTAGAAGATTGAAGTAATCTAAAACATCATTACTTTCTATATCGACAAGTGCAAAAGAGATATCCCCGCTAGCTCTCGCACTCTCTTTTGGAGGATTGTCAATTGATGTAGCAAGCTCTAAATTGCTGATAAAGTCGAAAGAAAAATTTGTATTTGCCTCTATATCGAAATTGCCGATAACTGAAGCTTTACTTTCTGCAACTCCTAAATAATCTTGACTTTCACCAAAAGCTGCACTCAAAGATGAATTAAATGCAACTGCTGGCTCAATTAAAAAAATTGCTTCAGCTTCAGCTATTGCTCCCACTATACCCCCTTCACCTATAGTTTGAGCATCTGCTTCTGCACGAACTTTAACGTTTGATGGGCTTTGACTGAATTCTGGAAATAATACTTCTCCCTGAGAAAAAGCAAATGTTGCAGCAAAACTAGGTGAACTCAACAATACAGAACTGGCTGCAATTGGTGCTGCTAATAACAAAAAATTCTTGATATTCTCTAAGTATTTATTCATCCTATTTGGAACACTATGTTGGCACTTTCAATTGGACAGACTGAACGTTCATCAAAAATTTGGCAGCAAAACAATCTGTTTCGTTGCCGTACAGTGGTTTAAAGATAATTTGTTAACAAGGTCTAAACTATATAACTTATGTAATTTAGACAGCAAAAATTTAAATTACCATTAACAGTAGATGTAAAATTATCATTAAATATTTAGGTGATAACACTTAATATAGGATAAACATTATATAGATTTAATCAAGTGTTAATGAATACACCGTGAAGATTTTTATCGTATTTTGGATAGTTTTATCGGAATGAACGAAGAAAAAC
>CAYMZW010000664.1:0-3353 GCA_964395005.1 uncultured Rivularia sp. | reverse complement strand
ACTAACAACTAGCAACTAACAACTAACAACTAACCAAAAACTGAAAACGGAAATCGCACCTATTGTTGTTCGGTTCTACTACTTTTGTTAGAAGACATATTTTAGATAAGCTCATATGTAATAGTGAATCACCAGTTTCTGAAGCTGTTAGTCGCTTTGAAATAAAGGGGTGAACCCTAGTGTATGAGTATAAGTGGATTTTGCCGAGTTTAAAGGAAATTTTAGTTGCGAACGGAGCAGTTGAGGCTGAATGTTCGTCGCATAAAGCACGACAACAATGGCGTACAGCTACTTCTGCTGCTCAACAATTGCTGTTAAATTCTTTATCTGTAGTTGCACCCAATGCACCTTCGGGATTAGTTTTGGCTGCACCCGCACCTGTATTGTGCGAGTCAAAGCTTAATCATTGTTTACGGACTGTAACTTTTACGGCTAAGCCATTTAATCCTTTGGCTTTGATGCCTTTTCATATGTCCGGTGACGCGATCGCAACACAAGAAAATCTTTCTGATGAGTCGGTTTTACCTTTGTTAACGGTAGATCCCTTATCTAAAGAACAGTTTTGTCTAATTTTTACAAAAAAGTTTTCATTAATATTAGTTTTAGTAGAGGAAAATGACAAAAGCAAGTTTTTATTCTCTTTTGAACCAGAAGTAATTGAAAAAGCATGGCAGGCTCTTGCTGGTAGGGTGATGTTATCTAATCCCGATTTCTTTATGGAGTTGGATAGTTTGGTACAAGAATATTACCCGGTTGCACCTGATTACCGATTGGTTATGCAGTTTAGTCAGTTGTTGCTCGCAGAGTATCCGGAGCCTTGCGATAAGGAAACAAAGCTTCACGGTAAATCAACGGCAGAACAAAAAAGTAAATTTGAAGAGAAGTTTGAAGAAAATAATTATCACGAATATTCCACATCTACATCAAACAAACATCCATCTCGTTCTGATATAGAATTACTGCAAGCTTTTGCTCATGAAGTGCGTACTCCTTTAACAACTATTCGTACTACAACTCGATTGTTGTTAAAGCAGAAAGATTTACCAGCTAAAGTTCGATCGCGATTGCAATCTATCGATCGCGAATGCACCGAGCAGATAGATCGTATGGAACTGTTGTTTAGGGCTGCGGAATTAGAAACATCTTCTACAAACCCATCAAGCACTGGGCTAACGCCTATGTGTTTGGATCAAATGTTACAGCAAAGTATTCCTCGTTGGCAACAAGCTGCAAATCGACGAAACTTAACATTAGACGTAGTTTTACCGCCTTCTTTGCCCACCGTAGTCACGAACCCAGTCATGCTCGATCGTGTTCTGACTGGCTTGATAGAAAACTTTACTCGTAACTTACCTGCGGGTAGCAACATAAGCGTGCGAGTAATTCAAGCTGGGCATCAGTTGAAGTTGCAACTGCTACCTAATTTTCCTCAAAACATTAAAACAGCGCAATCTTGTAATAGACAACCCATTCGTAAAGCAATTGGTCAATTACTAATGTTTCAACCAGAAACTGGTACAATTAGCCTGAATTTGGCTGCCACCAAGCATTTATTTCAGGCCATTGGCGGTAAATTGATTGTACGCGAACGCCCTCAACATGGCGAAGTAATTACCATTTATTTACCCTTGGAAGGAGTCAGTAATTCTAATAATAGCTTTGATAAATTTGGGCAATATGGGTTGAAGGTTAAAGGACAAAGGTTAAGGGTTAAGGGTTAGGAGTTAGGAATTAGGAGTTAGGAGTTAGGAGTTATAAGTTAGGAGTTAGGAGTTAGGAGTTAGGAGTTAAGAAGATTAAAGGTGAAAATTCTCCTTATCACCTTGTCCCCTTGTCTCCCCCATCTCCCCATCTCCCCCATCTCCCCATCACCCCGAAACGCTGGCTAAAAGTACTTTAAAAGTAGTACCTTCACCAGGAATTGACGAGACGGAGATACTTCCACCGCAACGCTGAATCAATTTTTCTACAATAGTTAAACCTAAACCCGCGCTTCCTGTTTCTTCGTTGGCTACGGGGCGTACTTTGTAAAAACGATTAAATATTTTAGAAATTTCATGTTCTGGTATGCCTATACCAGTATCGCGAAATTCTAGCTGTACGAAACCTGGGTATAAGCGAGTTCTTACCCAAACTTGACCGCCATTAGGTGTAAATTTAATACAGTTAGAAAGAAGGTTAATTACAATTTGTCTTAAGCCACCGCTGACACACCAAACATGAGGTAAATCGTTTGGTACTGTATATGCAAGCATGATGCCTCTTTCTTGTGCTAGAGGTTGGTAGGTACTGACAACACCGGGAACTACCTCAGACAAACATACAGGTTCCAAAAAAGTATTGTCTAAATTACGTTCCAACTCCACCAAATCCATTATCCCAGTCATTAAATAATTCTGGCGATCGCACTCTCGTTTAATCATGTCCAAATAACGCTGTCGCTGAGGTGCTTTCATACTCGGAGAATTTAACAGCGAAAGTGCTGTCTTAATGTGCGTCAAAGGAGAAAGTAATTCTTGACAGACATTCCTTAAATATTCATCTTTCGCTTGCAACTTGCTGCCAAGAGTTTGATTTTGCTCCTTAAAATTGCTGAAACGACTTTTATATTTGCGAGAATTTATTTCTTCTTGCCTTTTAACTTGTGTCAAAAATAATTGACTTGTTAAGGCTGCTTCTGGTGTTTGAGGATAAACAAATTCGTCAGTTATTTTATTAAAATCTTTTGAATTAATTAAATTTTTTATACCATCTAATACTCGTTGAATTACATTACCGTCGAAAGTATGAACAGTTACCATCGATGGAATTTTTTGATTATTTTTATTTCTATGATTTAAAAGCTGCTTTTTAATCTTTCTTTGCGGACGATGTGCCAAAATCAAGCTACAAAATTCCGCAGATAAAATAATTAAAAAGTATTCTCGCTCAATTTGGGGATTATCCGCAATCAGTTGCAGCGAGCGATAAGATTTTATTACTGAATCCGAATTAACAACCGCTTTAACTTCTCCAACCCCAGCCATTTGACAGTTATAAATAGTAGCATCACCTAAATGCTGATGATAACGCCTTAATTCCGACTCAAAAATATTCAACGGTGGAAACTTAGCCACAATAGTAGCCGATATTTTCTGCTCTATTAGTAAATCAATTTGCGACTTTACCATTGACAGCAGAGTTGAAGAACTAAGAATTAGACGTTTTGGAGGCACTTCTACATCCAAAGCCAACTGATAAATAGATAAGTTCTGAGGTGGAGATAAATTCATAACAACTACAGAAAACAAAAAAAAGAAAACCCAAGAAGTATATAGCAATAAATAATACTTTCTTAGATTCTCCCCCCTAAG
>CAYMZW010000663.1:0-3359 GCA_964395005.1 uncultured Rivularia sp. | reverse complement strand
CTCCTGTAATCGTGCCTAACAATGGTGCATAAACCCATCCACGTCCTTGAAATTCAATTTTGCCTTCTGCTGGATCTCTTGCTTCGGTAATCATTACCCACTTACCGACAGAAGCTGCAATTCTCACCTCAGCAGGTGCTATTTCGTAAGTAGTGGGCAGCTTGTCAATTATTCTATACTTAGTACCAGGACCGCTACGCACATTTAAACCTTTTGGATCTTTATCAATCACAAAAGCACCTACATCACAAGTACGTGTAATTTTAGTTGGTTTCCTTGGATTGCAGGCTGTGAGTGTTGAGTTCTTAGAAGACCTTTTCTTTAAAGAAATTTGGCAAACACTGGGTTTAAGTTCTTGTTTCTGGAAAGTTGGTTTTGCAAGTAAATAATCCGAACAAGCGGGAATAATTAGACCAATAAGTAAAGCGATACTTAAAATGCCTAAATTCTTTCTGTTTTTGCTACGTAACACATAAATCACCTCTTTATAAAGATATTGTTTTGGATATATTATTTATTTTATGTAAAATTAAATGTAACTAAAAAACCAGTTTTACTAAGACAAATTAGCTTGCATCAGTATTCATCAATTATGAATAAAAATTTAATTGTGTAGAGACGTTTTTAGATGTAGCGTCTCTACATAAGTCCTGTATATCCTGCTTAAAATTACAAGATATCAGACCTTATTTTAGTCCCGAGGAAAATAAGGTAAATTGCGAATCATTTCCAAAACTTCTGTAGTTTTAAAGTTGCCTTGTACAAGAATTTTTGGTTTTTCGGGTATGCTAACAATCTCAAATTGTACGAATGCATTATCTGATTCGCTAATATTGACGAATGCTTGTATTTTGTGAGGATTTCGTTGACCTATTTTTATCAAACCTCCTTGCATAGCCCAACGAGTCGGGTCAGCATCCATCGTCTTAAAATCGTGGAACACCAAAACACGCATCAACTCTGTCATCACTTCATTAGTGTCTTGTAAGTTGATTTCGCGGGTCAGAGATTTGTCATCTGTAAGAATATCAGCTTTTTCTTCAGGAATCACGGTTAAACGTTCGCGCAGCATAACCTCGACCTCCTATATATATAATTCGCGTAAGATAAGTAAAAATAAATGTGCTTTGTTAATTACTTTAATTATTTTCCATTCATCAATTACTGCTTACACTTTAATATTAACTAATTTAAGAATTTAATGCTTCAAATAAACTTATTTATTTACATTTTTTACAAACACCAAAAACTATTATTCATCCTTTATTAAATAGCAGTAAGTTTATTGTTTGTTTACTTCAAATACTTTGTTATCTTCATGACAAATTTGCTGGATAATATTGCGTCCCGACATGGCGACTACTGGAACACTTCCACCCGGTTCTACCCACTGTCCAATCATATAAAAACAATCTAAATCTGGTAGAGTTTTGGGTAGACCAGAAATCATCATTCCCATTATTTCTTTAGTTAACAACCAGCCACAACTCGAACCTTGCCAGTTACCTGTATAGCGCTCATAACTCATTGGTGTAGCGACATCAACATATTCAATATCAGCCTTAATACCGGGATAAAATTCTGACAATAAATCAATTAAAATACCCGACTCTTGGATTTGTTCGGCATCATAAATTTTTCTGCCGTAAATTCGCTGCCAATAATCGTATGATGTTCTCAACATTACGATTAATACTGACTTCCCTGGTGGAGCTAACGAGGAGTCAAAACAATAGTGCTTTACACTAATTTCCCTGCATTCCTCACCAGCTATTAATACTGGTTTATTTAACAAATAAGTTATCCAATGGGGTTCTTTCGATAAATCGCGGTTAACACCTAGAGATACTTGAAGTTGTGAATGTATGGGAAAATAACCGTCGTAAAGCATTTCCATTTCTTCAGTTACGTATTCACCCCGAAGCAAATTAAATAATGTACTCCTACCATCACAAGCAGAAATAAGGCGATCGCCATAATATGATTCGTGATTATACAGCCGCACGCCAATTGCCCTATCGTTTTGTACTAATATCCGTTCCACTTGTGAATCATAGTAAATTTTACCGCCTAATTTTAAATAACGTTTCTCGATAGCGCGAGCAAACTCCAAGGATGCTCCTACAGGAAAACCAGCATTTTTATTGTGCATATATGCTATTAATGACATCCCCACCATCATGGGAATATCTGTCCATGCAAACATCTGCGGAATTGCTTTACGTAAAAAAGGGTTTTGAAAGCGTTTTGCAAAATTTTCAGCCGAAATTCTACCCCATTTGGCTAAAATTCCAGAAAATGGGAATATCTGCCGACCTAAAGCCCACCAATCAGAAGCACTCATCAAAGCTTTGGGTTTTTGTTGAAGTAAAGATAAATCGAAGCGGGTTAACTCGCGAATACCTTGGCAAAAGTTAGTAATTAATTTGCTGTCTCTAGGTGAAATTTGCTTGAGATGGGATTCTAATTTATCGGGGTTACTGTGAACAATTAGCGTTTTACCTCCTGCTTCGCTAACACGCATTAATTCATCGTGATGAAAAAACTTTCTACCTTGAACAGCTCCTAATTCTTCCCACATACTATAAAATGGCTGTCCTTTTCCGGAACCAAACAAGTAGTGAATGCAGCCATCAAAAACATATCCATTGCGATTCCACGCAGTACATAAACCACCCGGTAAATTGTGCATCTCGAATATCTCGGTACAATAACCGTTCATTTGAGCATAACAACCGGCTGCTAGCCCCGAAATACCCGCACCAATAATTATTATGTCGGTTGAAGATTTTTTCATAACCAAATATTGGAATATGCTTCTTCAAGGAATTCCTTTAAAACCTTTGAGCAACATAAGCAACATAATTTAAACTTCTTCTATTTATCGATTAAAAAATGAACGTAATTTCGTTACGTTTTATAGAATACTGATGATCGTAAGATAAAAAACGAGTAGGATAACAAGTATATAGTTTCCCCACAGCTTTTCTTTATCTTCTTCTAATGGTTCGATACGAGCATTATCATTGTCCTTCAACCATTCTTGAAAAGGATTTGTTTTCTTACTAGGTTCTAAATTAGTCTGATCTTGTTCTCTTCTGTCAATTTCGCTGTTAATTTCTGAAAGTTGTTTTCGTAAATCTTGAATATCGCGTTTAATTTGTTTGATTTTATATAGGTCTGCAACTGTATATTTAGTTTGTGTTTTCATCTTATACTCCTTGTTAAATATTTAGTACAACAGTAGTTTTTTGTTCGTAATTCCATACCAGTGAATGAGAATTTAATTTGTAATGTCGCCGATAAATTAAGTATTATAAGCGTTTATTAATCTTCAATATTAAGAATAAAGATAAATT
>CAYMZW010000662.1:0-3378 GCA_964395005.1 uncultured Rivularia sp. | reverse complement strand
AAGATTTCATTTTGAGCAACATCGGCAGCGTTTTATTGCGGCTCGCGGTATTCTCAGAAATATATTAAGTCGCTATTTAAATATTGAACCTTCTCAAATAAAATTTGGTTACGAAGCTCGCGGGAAACCGTTTTTAGCTGGATTTACACGGCAACAAGGGGATTCAAGTCATTGCGACGTAAGGAAGCAATCCCAAAGTTCTGATTTTTTAGAACTAGGTAAGTCTTCTTTCGATTTAAATCGTTACGATAATCTCAAATTTAATGTGTCTCACTCGCAAAATTTTGCTTTGTATGTTGTAAGTTTAAATTATTCTATTGGTATCGATTTAGAATGCATTAGCTCTACTACCGATGTAGTTTCTCTGGCTCAAAGATTTTTTTCTCCAAGTGAATTCGCTGCGATCGAATCTGCTCCTCAAGAGCAACAGCAACAGCTTTTCTTTTGTTATTGGACTTGTAAAGAAGCTTATTTAAAGGCGACGGGAACGGGATTAAAAGATTTGCAAAAAGTCGAAATTTCTTTAACGCCAGAGCAACCTGCTAAATTAAATATTCCAAATTCTGGTGAATGGAGTTTGTTGGAAATCAAACCTTTTCCTAATTGTGCTGGTGCGATCGCTGTTCAAGGAAGAGATTTACAGTTTAAATATTGGGATTATCGTTCGTAGTAAGCGATTTATCGCCTCTTTTCTAAGGATTAAAATCCTGACTACAAACCCGCTCAAACAAGTTCGTAGTTGCGCTGTCTTCGCCTCTTTTGTGAGGACTAAAGTCCGGAGCTACGAACCTCTCAGTTTTCTCAGAAAACTCTTACCATCTCCTCAGCTAGCAATAATCAAGCCTTCAGAGTCATCCGCGATATTAGTAATTAAGCGAAACGACAGCAAACGCCTGCACACTTTTATCGAGGAGACATTAATTATGAAATTCAACAAATTAGCTGGCTTAGGAATTGCATCAGTTGTATTATTTAGCGGCGTTGGTTCAGTAATAGCTAACTCCCGAATGGCTGAAGCTTCTCCCGCTCTGAGAACAAACAGAACAACAATTGCAACTAAAACTAATTCGATTCTGGCATCCGGTAGCTTTGTAAAACAAGAAAAAGCCACTACAGGTAGAGCAAGAATTCTAAATATTAACGGGAAGAATTACTTAGAATTCGATAGAACATTTCGCACTGGTGAAGGTCCAGACGTAAAAATAATTCTACACCGCAACAGCAGCATACCTTTAAATATTAGAGAAGAAAATTATCTTACCCTTGCTCCAATCAAAAGCTTCAGCGGCGCTCAACGCTATGCAATTCCTGAAAATGTAAATCTTGCTAACTATAAGTCTGTAGGAATTTGGTGCGAAGAATTCAATGCAACCTTTGGGTACGCTAGCTTGCAAAATGTCTAACAAAAATGTAGAGACGTTGCACTGCGACGTGTCCATGATTATGATTAGTATCGAAAATTATGCGAAGTTTTTGGCAGGCTGGGTTTTTATCTACAGTTATGGAGACGTAATGTATTACGTCTCTACAAAATATTTTGACCTATTACCTTTTCTATCGTCCCAAACTCCTTGGATCTAACGCATCCCTTAATCCATCCCCAAGCAGGTTAAATGCTAATACTGTAAGAACAATTACTACTGTAGGAGGCCAAATCAACCACGGTTGTAGTACCAAAATAGAGGCATTGGTTGCCAGAGATAGCATATTTCCCCAAGAAGGATCTGGTTGCTGAATCCCTAAACCAATCAAACTTAATACTGCTTCAGCACCAATGAAGCTTGGTATAGAAAGGGTTGCGGAAATAACAATATAGGTTGCAGTTTGGGGCAAAACGTGACGAAGAATAATATATAAAGGTTTAGCACCCATTGCTCTTGCTGCTTGAACAAATTCTCTTTGTTTGATTGATAATACTTGTCCGCGAATTACCCGCGCTAAACCAGCCCAACGAATAAAGGAAGTGATTAAAATAATCAGTAAAAAACGTTGAGTATTGCTGATCTCATCTGGTAATATCGCACGCAATGAAACCAAAAGATAGATGCTAGGGAAAGTCATTAATACTTCCACGAAGCGCATGATAATTGAATCAGTCCACCCGCTGAAATAACCGGAAATTCCACCAATTAACATACCTAACGGGAAAGAAATCGCAACACCCAAAATCCCGATAAATAAGCTGATACGCCCACCATAAAGCAAACGGCTGAATTCATCTCTTGCTTGATCGTCTGTTCCTAAAAGATTGAATCTTGTATCGTTAGTAGTCCCAAATAAATGTAAATTTAACGGAATACCGGGAAATATGGTGACTTCCTCCCATTTTGGCGGTAGCGGTAAACTGAATTTAAACAGATTATATTTGGGGCCTTGGACAAATAAACCTAGAGGAGAAGGTTTGCTGTAATCGACAATAATTTCGCGTCTACCAGTTTCTATATCTGTATCACCTTGAGTAGTCGGATAAACGTGAGGCCCAATAAATTGTCCTTCTTGATTATTCAAATATACGCGAGTTGGTGGCAATAACGAACCATTTGGCTGCTGTACTTTTGGAAGATAAGGCGCAAAAAAATCTGCAAAAATTACCAATGTATAGAAGATTATCAGTATAATTGCCCCAAATCGCGCTAAAGGATTTTTCTTGAGTCTTTGCCACCAGTTCATAATTTATAGGAGTTAGTTGGTTATGAATGTTAAAGCACACATTATTCTTGATAAATTATAAAATCTGAAGATTTTTAACAAATCTTAACTTTTTCTATTCCCCATTCCCTGTTCCCTATTCCCTGTTCCCTGTTCCCTGTATTTATTGTGACGCTTCCTTTAAAATCCAAAAGCTAAAGTATCAAGCATATGCTTACTTTTTTCATTTCCAATTTCCAAGTAAATCTCTAATAGTTCGTTATAAGCTGTTTCTCCTCCAATAAGATTCCAAAAATCATTGCCAATAATTACAGCATCATCAAAAGGCATATAATTTTTTGCATATGACCATTTATAATCAGTTTTTGTTGCTCCGTAAGGATTATAAGGCATAGCATAATAAGCCTTAACTTGAGGACGAGATTTACCACGTAATAAGTGAAACCTTAATAAACGTTGTGTGACTTCTAAACACTGTCCTTTGTTCGGTTTTGGTGCTTTAATTTCAAAAAAATATTCTGTTCCATCTTTTGCCAAAATATATAAATCTGTACGAACGCTTTTTGTTTCTAAATCATCAGTGCGTCTAGCTTGGAGTACTGCTGTTATCATTTCTTCTAAGGTTGGTTTAGCTTTTCCTCTTTTAGCTGATGATTCATAATTCTCCTTCTGACGCTCGGCTTCTGCGAATGCTGCAAGACTTACATTAGCTTTAATATCGTAACCTCG
>CAYMZW010000661.1:0-3383 GCA_964395005.1 uncultured Rivularia sp. | reverse complement strand
GATATTGGTAGCTGTGAATAAACAGAAATATCCCAACGTTGGATTGCATTTAATAGTGAAGGAGAAATAACTGGCCCCGAAATAAAGCAATTTGCTGGTTTGATGTTTTTGTTCATTAATATTTGTCTATACTAATTAAATATTACAATGCCCAATTCCCCATCCCCCATGCCCAATATTCACTTATCCAATCTCAACAAAATATCAACCAAATCCCTAGCATCTACAACATAAATACCATTAAGTTCATCACCAGCAATATTCACACCACCCCTGGTAAAACAAAGTATTGCAGTTACCCAATTTACACCTTTCAACTTCCTTACTTCTCTTGCCTGCCCTTTAACTTTATGAATTAAATCCCCTTCTCTAAAATCATGAATTTTTTTACCGTAACGTCTTCTTAAACGTCCATTTTCAGATATTTTTGTCCCACCATGAGACTTAACATCAACTACGTACCACTTACCTTTAGGTGAATGTAAAACTATATCTGCATCTCCCCATTTTTTTATTCTTAAATTATATTCAATATGCCATTTTTTAAGTTCTAAAACATCTAATAAATCGGCTACATCAGTTTCGGCTTTCGCACCACGTCGAGCATCCAAAGCTCGTTTCTGAAAATATTTTCCAGTACGATATAAATAGTATGAACTGCCTATACCTGCCAACAAAATTAAAATTGCCGCTGAGGAAGTAGAGTAAATAATAAATAACCATACCGTCGCGATTAAAACACCACACGCTAGAAAATAACGTATCGTTGCCGATAGCTTTCGTTTTCTAGCTAAATTACGGATGTATTCCCCCGGTTTTTTCGTTTTTATAGACAATTTTTTAGTTTTTAATTTTTAATCTAATTTAATTTAATTTAATTTAATTTAATATATGGAAGTTATATATTATAATCAAATCTTTGGGTACATTTAATAAATTTTACAATAAAAAGCCATTATTAATTAATATTCTTTTTTCCGTTCGCTGTTCCCTGTTCCCTATTCCCCATTCCCTATAACTAAAATATATTACTCCCAAATTTTCTGCATATTCAGCACAAATTCAGGTAAAACATCTTCTCCAGAAAGAGTTTGCGGTAATTTCAATAATTCAACTTCCTTCCCCAAACGATAAATTTCGACTTCTTGCTTTTTCCGATTTATCAACCAACCCAAACGGCAGCCGTTTTCAAGATATTCCTCCATCTTATTTTGCAGCTTTTTCAAATTATCAGAAGGCGACATGATTTCAATTACAAAATCCGGACAAAGAGGAATAAATTTTTCTTTTTGTTCCTTTGTTAAACCATCCCAACGAGACTTTTCCACCCAAGAAACATCTGGCGATCGCTCTGCACCCGAAGGTAAAGTAAATCCAGTTGAAGAATCAAAAACTTCACCAAGTTGATTTTCTTCATTCCATTTTGCAACTTGAAAAATTAGATTTACATTACTTCTTCCGGTTTCTCCTCCAGTTGGTGGCATAACAATTAATTCTCCTTGAGCATTACGCTCTAACTTTAATTCAGGATTTGTTTCACAAAGTTGATAAAACTGTTCTCTAGTAAGCTTAATTATCGGATTTAAATTTAATGTTAGTGAAGTCATAGGATTTTAGATTTTAACAACGGATGATTTTGGCAACGGATGTTTTTAGCAACGGATGTTTTTAACAACGGATGATTTTGGCAACGGATGTTTTTGTGCAGGGATTTTGGATTGAGAGCATTCTAACTTTCTATTACCAATTCCCAATTACCCATTACCCATCCCCAATGCCCAATGCCCAATGCCCAATCCCCTATTCCCAATTATTAGCATAATCCAAAACTCGTTCCCAACCCCAACGCCAAGCAGTTTCTACCAACATTTCTTTACCATTAGTAAAAACAATGTATTCTTTGCCTGCGTCATAAATGATATCGGCAACAAGTTGATTGCGTTTGTCATATCCCCATATTTTTGCAGCACCTTCCCACCATCTTTGCCCTTGAGACTTCAATATTGGTAAATTTAGGTATTCATCTTCCCATTCTCTCGGCTCCCATTTTTCATTAAGTGCCCTGACAAGAATCATACTGGGGTGAATTTCATGTTTATATTCGTGCAACCATAATATATAGCTAATTGCTGCTTTTAAAGCATCTTCAAGCCCATCAAAACAACCATTCAAAGCTTCTTTAACATCCATACGCGAGAAATTTACACCAGCACTAACTAAAGCTTTTTCGTACTTTTTAAATACTTCGTATTCTACCGAATCTTTATCGTATAACCACACCTTTATTTATCCTTGTAAAAAATAATTATTGAATTAATCAAACTTGTAAATGTAACAATATTTATAGTTTTGCATAAATATTCAAGCTTTATCCTGAAATTATCTTAGTTAAGGCAAGAATACCTATCTTTATTAAACACGGCTATGAATCAAACTTATTTGGATATTGCGCGACAAGGAAAGAATAGTTGGTGGCGCTATTTGTTAGGAACGCTTATTATAGCGTTTTTCTGGTTGGTTATAGGCAGCATAGCCTCAGCGATTTTTCTATTTTCACCTTCTATAACCAATGGCTTGAATCCGTTAGAGTTTTTAAGAAAGCCTTCTATTTGGGGGTATCTAATTATTAATTTTCAGTTTCTCTTTTTTCTATTAGGAATATTTTTAACTGTAAAGTGGCTGCATCAGCGGCAGTTTTTGACTTTAGTAGGTGCAGATGCAGCCATTAGATGGAAACGTTTTTTTAAAGGATTTGCTGTCTGGTTTTTGATTCAGTCAATTATTTTCGGGATTAGCATTATATTAGACTCAAGCAATTTAGAATTTACTTTTAAACCAGTTCAATGGTTAATTTTACTCGCTTGTGCTGTAATATTAACTCCCATACAAACTTCTACCGAAGAGTTATTTTTTCGCGGCTATATACTTCAAGGGTTTGGATTAATTACTAAACAACCTTTAATACTAATGATTATTAATGGTGTTTTATTTATGCTACCCCATTTAGCTAATCCAGAAGTGCAACGCGGATTTTTAGGGATGGCTTTATACTACTTTGCTTTTGGTGTTTTTTGTACCTTACTAACTCTCAAAGATAATCGATTAGAATTAGCTTTAAGTATTCATGCAGCAAATAACCTGTTTATTGTATTATTCGTCAGTACAGAAGACTCAGCAATTCGCGTACCTAGTATGTGGTTGCTTAAAGATGTTGGTACCCCAGAATCGACATTAATATGGTTTTTAATTGAATGCGCTTTATTTTACTTCCTTATCTTTAATGGACGAAGTAAGAAAGGCATTAGAGAGAGGGAGTAGAAAAAATTTCAGAACTCCTAACTCCTAACTCCTAACTCCTAACTCCTAACTCCTAACTCCTAACT
>CAYMZW010000660.1:0-3386 GCA_964395005.1 uncultured Rivularia sp. | reverse complement strand
CTTCCAATTCTGCAAGAGTTACAGAATTAAAAGAATTCAGAAAATCTACCATTTTACTGACCATTACTACGTTTCGACCATATTAACTGGATAATAGCTTTTTAAACTTACCCAGTTTTATGCTAGTCAGGATTGAATGCCGCACGAATTACGTAGATTATCAGCGTTGCTTTGTAGGTCAAAAAGCCTAAAAATATAGGCAGTATTTCCAACTGATTCCACTTTCCTGCTAGCAAAATCAACAACACTATTAAAGCTAACCGAGTTTTACTCAGTCCTTGCTTTTCTCTACCCAAGCGCTCAACATCTTTTGCTAACATCCTCAGATAAACTAAACCCGCACATCCTCCAATTAAATAATTTAGAGCAATGTTTAAGGAATAAAATATCCAAACAGAGACAAAAATTATCCCCGTTAAAGCAAGAGTAATAACTAACAACTCTTGATAGAGTTTATAGAAATCTTGCATAGAATCCGATTCTGTATTCCCAGAATCAGCTTGAGCATTTTCTATTATCGAAGGCGCGGATTCAATCGTTTCGTCTGACAAGCTCACGGGACTTGAAACCAGTACAGAAGTTTGATGTTGACTGCAAATCCAGTCAGTTGAATCATATCACGGTTGGGTAACATTACTTTAGAAAAAAACAATTAACTTCTTGTTACCATAGACCATCACTCAACTAACCGTTTACGTTAATTTTTCGACACATTTTCAAGCATAGAGCAAGCATAAACAACTTTGCTGAAGAAAATTTGCAGAAAAAATACAGAGCTACACGGATGACAAACAGAGATTAATATGCTTTCCCGTTGCTATCCGATTTGACATTCTTGGAGAGAAAATGACAGCTCGCAGAAAAACGTTCATCCAGGATTTTATCCCCGAATTCCCAGGATTGTCATCAGCGATATTAGCATTTGGTCAAGGTTTAACTGTTAACTCGGAACAGTCTTGGATTCGGAATGGGTAATGGGTAATTGGGAATTGGGCATGGGGGATTGGGCATAGGGGATAGGGGAGATGGGGAGATGGGGAGAGGGGGAGATAGGGAGATGGGGAGATGTCGAGGAGTTAATTCTTAAGTCGTTACTTAATCATTTCAACTCCTAATTCCCAATGCCCAATGCCCCATGCCCAATTCCCAGCCACTAACAACTAACCACTATCCACTAACCATAATTAATTGTTGCTTTTGAAGTTGTTTGACTTCTTGTAAATCCAATTGAACGTTGTTTAAAATTTCTCTTACGGTTGAGCTTCCGTTGCAGGCTTTCATGAACTCAATTTCTTTTTCTGATAATCTAATTAGTTGATAATCGTAATTGAAAATACTTGAAGCTGGAAATCCATCTATACAAGGATTTAATTCTGGAGTTGCTGCCAATAGTGCGTTATCATCTGTCCAATCGGCTTTTTCTAAAGGTGGACGACTCAGGAAAAATTCGTAATGAGTGATGTTATCTGGATCTAATAATTCTATCAGTCGGTAACGTTCTCTTTCTCCTAACTTTTCGGCTCTTTCGATTAATTCTGGTGCTTTTGATAAAAGTCTTTCTAAATTCCAGTAGCTGGGATTGGAAAAACCAACAAAATCTAAACCGGAAGCGTCAATTAATTCAAATAAGGTTTCGATATTATAATCAATTTCTTGGGGATGAACGTACATATCGGCGAAATTTTCATCGCGCTGATTTTCTAATGCCCATCTTTCTTTTTCTCGTTTGACTAAGCGGTTGTTTTCTGGAAGTGCATCGAAAATCTTTCTACCAACGCTGACACCATCGCGATAATCGCCGCGTTTCTCATTTTGAAGAAGTGCGATCGCCTTTTGCATCAAGCTAATTTCCCAGCGTCCTAATTCAGCATATACAAAGATGTGCATCAAACCACCGGGGGCTAATTTTTTGGCTAATGCTTGAATGCCGCGAATCGGCTCTGGTGTATGATGCAAAACTCCGACGCAGTTAATTAAATCGAATTCGCCGGGTATTTTATCAACATCGAATAAACTCAGATGATGAAATTCAGCGCGACTTGCACCAGAGCGTTGACATCTTTCTTTAGCAACATTTAACGCACCTCTGCTCAAATCAATTCCAACTACCGTTGCTTGGGGATTAAGATGAACTAAATATTCCGTTCCCACACCAGTACCACAACCCGCATCAAGAATACGAATATCTTGTTTTTGAGGTTTTCTTCCCGTGCAAAAATTGTAAGCAGCCAACCAATTCCAGCGCCAATTGTAACCTGGTGGTGGTTCATCTAGTAAAGGTTCTGGAGGAAAGGGATAAGTATTATAAAGATTGGCTACTGCGTTGCTTACTTGTTGTGTGTCGGACATTGGATTTTGGATTTTGGATTCTGGATTGAAAAACTTTTTATATATCAATGTTTTTACCATGTTTTATAGGTTTGTGATAATTATAAAAAATGTAGAGACGCGATATATCGCGTCTCTACAAATTAATCGGTAAATAATTAAAAATTGGCGCGACCATCGCAACTACGAACCATAATTTAAATTGTTCGCATCTATCTATAGATACAGTTTGTTATTAACTCTTAAATGATTGTAAGATAGGAACTTAAGGAGAATTTCTTAAGTCTTATTAATCGTGAAATAAGCTTTTAATGCTAATTTTCACATACCCATAGATTGATTATTTTTTATGTCTAAATTAAAAACAGCTTCTCTCTACTTATTAGGAATTATCGGACTAAGTTTACCAATATCTATAGCTTTAAATTTAAATCTCACACAACCCGTTTATGCTTGTCGTCCAGCACCTGGAAGCAAACCAGCAACTATTGCTCAAAGAGTAAATAAAACTCCGATTGTTTTTCAAGGAGTTGTCAGAAGAGTCAAAGGAGACACGTTGGTAATTTATGTAAAAAGGTATTTGAAAGGTGCTGGGCCAAAACTTGTAAATATTAAAGGTTTTAATCAAAATTCCTGCCATAATATTATTCAAAAACCGGGAGGTAGTTTTATATTTTTTGCGGAGAATGAAGGTTCCCAACCTTGGAATGCTGTTTACGATGGTGCTTTTGGTTCTGTACGCTCATGGGATGCTAAAACTAGGGAAGAGTTGAGAGAATTAGGATTGATTGGTAAGAAGGTAGCGAAAAATTCTAAATGTGCTTTTGATAGTAGAAAAACTGTAGATACTGTTAAAAATCAAGTTGGTACAGTTAGACGCATTCACGACAAGCTTTACATTATAGTTACTGAAAATGGTAGAGGTAGATTCGCGCCTTGTAATTTTCCTAATGAATTTAAAAAAGATGGTTTGAAAATTCAGTTTAGTGGAGATATTAAAGAAGTTTATCCTAACGAACGTTGGGCTGCTACTTTGTTTAAATTGAGTGATTATAAAG
>CAYMZW010000659.1:0-3386 GCA_964395005.1 uncultured Rivularia sp. | reverse complement strand
GGGAGTAGGGAGTAGGGAGTAGGGAGTAGGGAGTAGGGAGTAGGGAGTAGGGAGGGGGAAGAGGAGCCATTGCGTTGGGCGGGTTCCCCGACTTGTAGCAAGTGGCGTGGGGAAGAAGGGGAAGATAATTATCAACTCCTAATTCCTAACTCCTAATTCCTAACTCCTAACTCCTAACTATCCCCCATGCACGATTGAAATAAACAAATTCAAAAAACTAATAGTTACCATTTTTATACTCGATTTTGTAACTTAATTTAATAAAAAAGTCTCTAAACTTAAATATTCGAGCATATTCTTTAGGAAAAATTTAAGTTTATTTACCAATAATACAGGCGACAATAGAGAAAGATTTTAATTGTGGTCGGGAAGTTTTCATAAATGTTACAATTGTTTATAATATAAAAAATTGGCAAATTGTTTAATTAGTTACCTTATATCTAACTGTAGGTACTTGTAAAGCAGGGTTAAAAGCTGCAAATATTAGCAATTAATAATTAAATATAAAACTACTCTTATGCCGAGTTTCTAAAGTGCCTTAATAGCACTTGAGTGAATCTGGGTTCTCTACTTTTTTAAGGTATACCCGATTTATGCATCTATCTAATTGTAAACTTGCCGTCAATACTTATTTTCATTACCCTTTATGCCTAGCGCTATGAAGACCGTTCAGACACCTAAAGACCTCGTGCGGACTTACCTGCGTGAGATTGGTCGCGTACCACTTTTAACTCACGAAGAGGAGATTTTGCTCGGCAAGGAGGTGCATCGTGCAACAGCCTTGCAATCAGTGAGAGAATCCCTGACGACCGAATTAAAACGTCAACCGACGTTGGATGAATGGGCAGAACGTGCGAAGTTAGAACCCCTTGAATTAAAAGAAACTATAGAAAAAGGCGAAGCTGCTAAACGCAAAATGGTAGAAGCTAATTTGCGGCTTGTGGTTTCGGTTGCCAAAAAATATATTAAACGTAATGTCGATCTACTCGATCTGATTCAGGAAGGTAGTATCGGAATGCAGCGTGGTGTAGAAAAATTTGACCCTAGTAAAGGTTATAGGTTTTCAACTTATGCTTACTGGTGGATTCGTCAAGCTATTACTCGTGCGATCGCAGAAAAAGGTCGTACAATTCGTCTGCCGATTCACATTACCGAAAAACTGAATAAAATTAAGAAAGCACAACGTCAACTATCGCAAAAGTTTGGACGTGCTGCGACAGTTGCTGAATTGGCACAAGAATTAGATTTGACTCCGAAGCAGGTACGAGAGTATTTAGAAAAAGCTCGCGTTCCATTATCACTAGATTTGCGTTTGGGAGACAATTACGATACCGAGCTTGGAGAAATGTTAGAAGATCCCGGCGCTTCTCCAGAGGATTTTGTCATGCAATCCTCATTGTCATATGAATTAGAGTCTTTAATAGCCGATCTGACTCCTCAGCAGCGACAGGTGATTATTTTGCGCTTTGGTTTAAATGATGGAAAAGCAATGACACTTGTGAAAATAGGCGAACAGCTCAATATTAGCCGCGAACGAGTACGTCAAATTGAGCGAGAAGCTTTAAATAAACTCCGCAAGTCCAAAGGTGACATGAATGAATATTTGGCTAGCTAAATTTATCTTCGGTACTCGCTTAGAGCAATAAATTCAAGAAGCAGTAGCTTTCTATATATAATATATGTAGTTTTAAGTAGTTTTAAAAAGTAATTTCGTAAGGAGGAAGAAACAAATATCTTCCTCATTTTTTATTGATTTTTTTATAGATAGTTCAAGCATACCAATTAATCTATAGTCTCTATTGCCTATTTTTCTTTGGTAGTATTTCAGGGCTTTATAGAAAAATACTAGACTTATAGTACGGTTAAACCTACTTCTAACCGAGATTATATTTGTTACATTAGATATACGCAGAAACATAATCGATATTCAACTTCCGTAAAGCATAAAGCATATAATTTGTTAGTAACTTATTATACTGGAAATCTAAAAATATTAGGAGGAAAAACGTGAGTAATCCATCCAATCGAGTTTCGGATTTTTTTAATAGCGAATCCCAAAGTGCTAATTTATTATGGCAATATGTTAGCTCTTTAAGTCCTGAGACAGTGAGCCAATTATCCAAACCAGCTTCTCCTGAAGTATTAGGGGTAATAGAACGTAATATTATAGGACTACTAGGAAGTTTGCCTCCAGAACACTTTAATATAAATATCAATACTAATCGTGAAAGTTTAGGTAAGTTATTAGCATCAGCAATGATTAGCGGTTATTTTTTACGGAATGCAGAACAAAGAATGAACTTTGAAACAGCTTTGCAAAATATTGAAGCAGCGGAGCATAAAGCTGACATCTAACTCATTAAAACTCCTATTAAAGAGCAAGGAGTGAAGATATAATTATTTAATAACTTCTAACTCCTAGCCCTTAACTCCTAACTCTTAACTCTTAACTTACTCTTCTTTTTGTACTCGTCGTCTTATCGACTCCGCGTGGGATGTTAACCCTTCAGCAGTAGCTAGTACATCTATTGCGCCAGCGACTTTATCTAATGCTGTTTGCGAATACTGAATAATACTGGAGTGTTTTAAGAAAGTTTCGACTCCTAATGCTGAAGCATATCTAGCTGCACCAGAAGTTGGTAAAGTATGATTTGGTCCCGCTAAATAATCTCCTACGGCTTCTGGGGTGGAATGACCTAAAAATATTGCCCCAGCATGACGAATTTTTGGTAATAAAGCCCAGGGATCGGATACTTCTAGCTCTAAATGTTCTGGAGCAAATTCGTTGGAGAATTGTGCGGCAACTTCTAAAGACTCAACTATTACTACTAAACCGTAATGAGCAATAGCTTTTTCTGTATTTAATCGTCTTGGATGATCGACTAGCTGTCTTTCCAAAGCGACTTGTACATCCTTTGCTAAAGCAGCATCGGTAGTTAACAATATTGCTGCTGCCATTGGATCGTGTTCGGCTTGAGCTAATAAATCTGCCGCAACATGAATGGGATTTGCTGTTTCATCGGCAATAATTAATACTTCGCTTGGCCCTGCCAGGGAATCAATACCAACCGTTCCGTAAACTAGCTTTTTGGCCAAGGTAACATAAATATTTCCTGGCCCAGTAATCACGTTTACTTTAGGAATAGTTTGAGTACCGTAGGCTAAAGCAGCAATTGCTTGCGCTCCTCCAATACGATAAATTTCGTCAATTCCGGCTTCTTTAGCTGCTACTAATACAGCCGGACTAATTCCCTTTTCACTTCCTGGTGGTGTTACCATTACCCGACGCGGAACTTCTGCCACTTTAGCTGGAATGGCGTTCATTAATACAGTACTTGGGTATGAAGCTCGACCTCCCGGTACGTATAAACCCGCAGTATCTACGG
>CAYMZW010000658.1:0-3388 GCA_964395005.1 uncultured Rivularia sp. | reverse complement strand
AAAGCTAACTTCGTGTCCCCGCTCTAATAAGGCATTTGTAATTTCTCTGCCATAAGTAACATTGCCACAAAAGGGCGTTTTTTTTCCAATCCACGCTATACGCATTCTTGATTAGTAATCTGGAAAGGGTTTTTTCGATCGGCTTTTGAGTGAATCGAACTGATGTGAGTTTACAGTTGCATTTTCTGTCTTAGTGGACATGATAATATCTCCACCCTTATTATTTGCAACGCAAATTTTTACGTTTTTAAAACTAGTTCGTTTATAGCTTGTTTATGTCATAGTAATGCTGTTAATTACTATACGTTTTTATATAACGAATTTGAGACTCTATGTATAGCGCCTGCTCTAAGCACATTTGCGGCTCAATATTAGAGAGCAAAAATTAATGCTCATGTAATCTTACCACGGCATTCAAAGCTTTCTGTAAAGATAGCTATAATCTCAAGCTAATTAATAATAATGATTCAATCGACCTTTGATGCTGAATATACGATTAAAAAGCTTGTAGTGCAAGATATCTTCATAGAAAATCGAAGATTGAATTAGGATTTTTTATTAGTATTACATTTTGACACTGTTCCCTATTCTCCATTCCCCGTTCCCTTTAACAGACTTGATAATAACTTTTCGCAGATGGATATTAAGCTGATTTATACCTAGTTAATATCCCAGCAAAAAACACGATAGCAGCTAATGTTAGAAAGACTGTCTGCAATCCAAAAAATGTTTCCGCAATACCTGCTAATCCTAAAGGTAAAGTCAAAGCAATATTAACTAAATTGTTTTGTAAACCAAATACTTTACCGTGCATTTTGGTTGGGGTTTCAGTTTGAATGGCAGTTTGCAACGGAATACCAACTAATGCACCAGACAATCCTAAGAAACCGATTAAAGCAAGTACAGTCCATAATTGCTGGGTAAATATTGCCAAACCAGCCAGGGAAACAGCCATTCCCATACATCCAGCCAAACTTAAGCTTGAAGTTGAGAAATGTTGCCCAAATTGACCTAATAATATTGCACCGAGGGCGATACCAACACCACCAGATGCAAGCAAAAATCCAAATTGCTCGGCTGTAATTGAAGGTATAACTTCTGCAATCCTAACTGCTAATACAGTTAACGCAGCTAAAACCGAAAACAAAATTATCAACTGAATCAAAGCATTGCGAAGACGATGATTTTTCCCCAAATACGCCAAACCATCTTTTAAGTCAGAAAAAATATGGTTCGATTCTTGTTGTTTTTCTTTGGGTTTCTCATTCGTTGTTAACAGCAGTAAAATCAATCCGGCAACAATATAAGATCCACCGACTAAAATTTCTTTCCCTAATTCACCACTACCGCCAAATTGCAGCCATAAAGCATCTGCGGCTGATAAAAGTGGTTCACCGATGGCAAATCCGACAATTACGGATGCCATCATGGTTGTAGTGTAAAGCGAATTTGCACTAAGTAAGTTATGCGGTTTAACTATCAGAGGAATTACAGCTTGCTCTGCTGGTGCGAAAAACTGCGTTAAAGTGGAAACCAAAAAAGTTACCGCTAACATCATTAAGAAACCAGCCGGAATATTATTTACATCCTGCCAATCCCTTACCAACCATAGCAACGGAACAATTCCTAAAACTAAAATACCGCGCCAAATATTACTTGACACCAGCACCTGTTTTTTCATCCATCTATCGACAAATACCCCCGCCAAAGAACCAAATAACACTGCGGGAATGGTGAAAGTCATCATCAAAGCCGATACCCAACCGCTAATGCTGCTTCCCTCAGACTGAAACTGACTATTAATCAAAGCAATCATCAGTACTAGATACACTTTATCTGCTAGCTGACAAAAAACTTGGCCAGCCCACAAAGCAAGGAAATTAGTATTTGTTAAAACGGGTAAAAAACCTTGTTGGCTTGTATTTACTTTGTTTTTTTCATTATTTTTGTGATTATTTTCTACAGATGAATCGGATTTATGAGCGAATTTAACAGCAGCAGCCTGGGAATTTTCTTCAGGCTTATTTTTGCTACTGGCATGGGAATATGATTCATTATTGTTTTTATTTTCCCGACGTTTATTGGTGTCGGATTTAAGTATTTCCGACATCGGCGTTTTGTTATTTCTATCGTTTTTAGAAACGTCTCCTGCTGACATTTCGTTTGTAGTTCTAATCTACTTTATGGTGGACTTGAGAAAGCGTGGTTAATTTAATTCGATCAAAAACAATAACGCTACTAACCAAAAAATACCAGCTTATTGGCTTTTAAAATCATTTTTTTGGCATAATGCCGCAAAAATCTTAAATATCTTCACAGATTGTTTAAAATTAGCCGCGATTTGTCGCAAAAAAAGAATCTATTAAAGCTGCCGAACGAATTGAACGAGCAAAATGATATTGAGCATATTGTCTTAAAAGACGTTCAATATACAACCAGTCTTCGGCGATCGCAGTTTCTTCTATTATCGTCCATTGCGGTAGCTGCTGTAATAAACTTAGTTCCGAAGCGCTCAAACGACGCAGCAAAGCCGGTAATTCTTCTTCATGCACAATAGTTTCGTATATCTGGGAAGAATTTTCTGTTTGAGTAGAATAAACTCCACCCGACTCTTTAGCAACAGAGGATTGTACCAAATTATTTTCTTCAATTCTCCTTGTTTTTTCTGCTTTTGTCCGCAGATTCTCCCAAGCCGATATTGAAACCACACCACCAGCATCAATACTAAAAGCCGTCAAAGCTTTCTTGTTATCAAAATCTGGCGTAACTATATTTCCAGTTAAACAGCAAGCTTCAACTTGAGGTTTTAAACCAGCCAAATCTAAAAGTTGAAAAACACCATGCACCAGATATGCTAAAACACCTCGGTTTTTAGGCAACTTTTCCAAACGATTGAGATGCTCGTTAAAAACTTCAAACAATTCATCTTGAGGAAATTCGCTTAAAGCTTGAGCAAGTACTATTTCCGCTAAATATTGAGAAGCTGCCAATTTACCCAAATCACCTCCCAAACCGGGATAAGTTTTGATAGTTTGTGCTTGGGTAATTTTATCGATACTTCGTCCCTTTGCAATCAGTAATTCATTCACCACAAACACCCCACTTCTACCGCCCAGACTAGAAAGATGCTTGCGAGCGCCGCTGGCAATGGCTCGAATCAGCCCAAATTCCCGCGTTAAAATTGTCACAATCCGATCCGATTCACCAAACGCTTGGGCTTTCAAATTAATTCCAGTCGCTTTGTAGGTTCTACTCATTAATGGTTAGATGATAATTGATAGTTGTTAGTTGTTAGTTGTTAGTTGTTAGTTGATAGTAGTTAGTAAAAAGGGCATAAGGAGACAAGGAGAATTATTACATTCATAACTCCTAACTCCTAACTCCTAAC
>CAYMZW010000657.1:0-3396 GCA_964395005.1 uncultured Rivularia sp. | reverse complement strand
AGCTATTCGCATATAAATCTCCTAAAGTTTTTGTAATCAACTGTAACGAAGCGAGTCAGACATACTCAACTATCCTTAGATAGGAATATATACTTACCTTCAGAGGTATAAAACGCCTGATAAACGGTTTCAAGAGTGGATATCTCGCAATTTAAGATCAGTTGTTGAACATAGTACTGTTGGACGAGAAATTTAATTAATCAGACATAGCATTGACGAACATACCCTGATACACCTGAAATTTAGCTGGTTTTCGTTTAGCTTTGATGATCCCTCTAACGTGTTTCGGCATACAATTCACTTTGATTATACGCGAAATTCTTGAAAAAGTTTTGATAGTTTCATCACATTATGATCCATAATGCTCTCACCAAGGCTGATACAGGAGTTTGTAAATTTCATTTTTAATCCAATTTTTGCAAACTTTTATGTAAATAGTTATAAACAATACAATTACATTAGTTGTTCCCGTACTTCATATAACTTAAGGAAGATTTAACATTGTTTGTCATATAAATTTATAAAAATTATCGAATGTGAAATGATGTATGTAAAAAATGCAACGAAGATTATCCTGTGAAAATATTGATTGACTAGAGTCTTGACATTGATTTATATAGGGAATCAAAAAGTTGGGCAACTCTGTCTAATTGCTTCACAATTTAGAACGCTATTTATAGTCTGATAGCTTGCGAAAGCCGATCACTTTACTATTTTATAATTTGATAGAAAGTCACAATTATATTAAAAATATTTATTAAATACAGATAGTGTATAAATTATTTTAATTATTATATTTGATGAATTTCCCGATAGCGATCAAAATACTGGATGCATAATTATCTGATGCAAGATATGCTTATGAGTCAAAACGATTAAATTAGTATTTAAACTTAGTACTTAAACTTAGATAAATAATAAAAAACCCGCATAGAGCGGGTGTTAACACAACAAAACTATGAACTATATGAACTAATTGTTCATAAGCAAAACTAAATTTCTGCTCTTATTTTTACAAAGATAGTAATTGCAAGCCAAAAATTACTTTTTATTAAATTACGCAACATTATTCTTTATATTGCATAATAAAAATAACATAATTTTGGTGATGTTTGTTACAAAATTATGTTGTTAAACAAATGAATAGTTGCTTTCATGTACGATAAATCTACCTTACAATCTTTAATAACATTACTTAGCGACTTTGGAATCAGCGACGAGTACGTTGCCGTAATGAAAGGTGCGATCGCGCAAATTAATCCGATGTTGAGAGCGATCGACATAACTCATCAAATCCCACCACAGGATATTGCCGCAGCCAGATTTTGTTTAATGAATGCTTATCCATATTTTCCTGCGGGTACCGTACACGTTGCAGTAGTAGATCCTGGAGTAGGAGGAAAGCGTAGAGCAGTTGCTGTAGAATTAGCACAAGGCTTTTTAGTTGCTCCAGATAATGGTTTGATTGGTGGAGTTTTGCATAAAAACAAAAATTCTGTTATTTGTGCAGTGGAATTAACAAATCCTGAATATTGGCTGACACCTGAGCCTAGCACTACCTTCCACGGTAGAGATATTTTTGCACCTGTGGGAGCGCATCTAGCTAACGGCGTATCTTTGCAAAAATTGGGAAGAAAGATAAATCCTCAAAGTTTAGTAAGTTTAGATTTACCAGAATGCACTCAAAAGGATGATACTGTTATAGGCTGCATTCAATATATCGATCGCTTCGGAAATTTAGTGACAAATATTCCAGGGAGTTACCTTGAGGGTAATAACTGGAGTGTAGAGATAAAATGTTGGAAAATAAAAGCGCAGGAAACTTATTCCGACGTAAAAATAGGAGAATTAATTGCACTTATTGGTAGTCACGGTTGGGTAGAAGTTGCCGTGAATAGCGGTAATGCACAATCAAAATTAGGTGCAGATAATGGTTGTAAGGTGCGAATTATTTGATAACTGTTGATATTTAACAATAATTTATTATAGGATGCGACATCAAATCATTGTAAAGAGTGAATAGGGCTACTCTTTCAAATTAATAATTGTAGAATCGGAAAGTAACTTCTATACTTTGGGCAATATTTACTATCCCAATGGAAGATTTATATATCTATGATTTTTGATATTACTAATAAATACGATTATACGATCAAGTATTTATTGCATTTTTAGGGTCTTAGATAGATATGAAAATTACTAATTTTTTAAAATACTCAGCTTTAGGAATATTTGGATTATTGGGAGTGTTAATAGTTTGGGGATTAATTGAACCAAAGTTTATCGATGTAGAAGAAGAAACAGCCATTATTCCCAATTTACCACCTGCTTGGGAAGGAAAACGTATCGGTCAGGTGACTGATTTTCAGGTAGGAATGTGGTTTGATAATACTGGTACCATGCGTGACAGCATTAAAAAACTAGTAGAAGAAAAACCCGCAGCAGTATTAATTACCGGCGATTTTGTTTATCATTCGTTGCCCAATGCATCAGAAGAACTTAGTAAAGTTACCAATGCAATTCAACCATTAATCGAAGCTAATATTCCTACTTATGCAGTATTAGGAAATCACGATTACAGTCATAAACCACCAAAACCAGAACTTGGAGAACAAGTTAAAACTGCTTTAGAAAAAATAGGTGTAAAAGTATTAAAAAATCAAGCAGTTGAAATTAATTCACCCGTCGTTCAAGGAAGCGATCGACCGCTTTATTTAGTAGGAATTGGTGCTTATATTGCCAATAATTCCAAAGTTGACAAAGCATTAGCTCAAGTTCCTGATAATAGCCCTCGCGTAGTTATGATGCATAATCCCGCATCTTTTGCAGCATTTCCACCTCAAACGGCACCATTAGCTGTTGCAGGGCATACTCATGGAGGACAAATTCGGCTACCATTTACACCACAATGGTCTTGGATATCATTAGTAAAAGGTGAAGAAGTGTATGGTGATGGTTGGATTAAAAATTATGGCGAACCAGGCAATAAGCTATATGTAAATCGCGGTATAGGATTCAGCGATGTTCCGATTAGAATTAATTGCCCTCCGGAAGTTACTTTGTTCACCTTGCGTTCTAAGTAAGTTGGAGTAGGGTATGTTATGGCGCGAAAACTAATTTTTATATTTATTCAACGCTACATTTTTCAGAAAAATCCGACATTTCGAGCAATCGTAGAATCATACATTTAGAATACTCTTCGTTCAATTTGCCACAGGGGCTAAAAGAGGGCAAATTGACGTAGGCTTAGCTCAATTCGAGCTAACATAACTAAAGATGATAGGAGATAAATTTATAAATATGACAGTAGCTCAAACTTCTGCCCGCGAAATTTTACGCGATGCTTACGACAATCGTTACACTTGGGACAAGAATTTCCCCGGTTACACCGCAGAT
>CAYMZW010000656.1:0-3423 GCA_964395005.1 uncultured Rivularia sp. | reverse complement strand
ATTAAGTTCGTAGTAAGGGTTTTAACACTTATAGGACTGAAGTCCATACTACGAAACATTTACAGCATATTTCATTTTACTAAAGTACACTTGGACGGGCAGGGATGCCCATCCCACAAGAGTTTTGTGATTGATAGTTGTACCTCATTTAGTTGCAAAGTGCTGTATAAATTAAGAATTACAAACTAACTCTTTCCCTTAGTCAAACTACGTTCGAGCGCTCCAATTCCCAAATCTGCAATCAGTGCCATAAATGCAGCAGGAACCGCACCAGCTAAAATCAATTGATTATTTACCAAAGCAATCCCGCGAAAAATAAATACTCCTAAACCACCAGCTCCAATGGCTGCTGCAATAGTTGCAATTCCGATACCAATTACTATTGCAACTCGTACACCTGCCAAAATTACACCTAATGCCAAAGGAATTTCTACTTGAAACAATAATTCTTTATCCGTCATTCCCATCCCGCGCCCAGCTTCGCGAATCGATGGATTTACGTTCATGATACCAGTGTAAGTGTTTCTAATTATTGGTAAAAAAGCATATAGAATAAGCGAAAAAATAGCCGGAACCTGACCAATTCCGCCAATAATCGGAACGGGAATCAGCAAACCTAACAAAGCCAAACTAGGAATAGTTTGAAGAATATTCGCAATACCTAGAATCGGTTGACGAAGACTTTTATTACGAGTGATTAAAACTCCTAACGGAATTCCGATCACCGTAGCAATACCAATCGCAATAATTACCAACACCAAATGTTCGATACTGCGCTCAATAATTTCCGGGCCATATTTAATTAGAAAGAAATCGTTCATATTGATAAATAATATAGGGAACAGGGAATAGGGAACAGGGAACAGGGCATAGGGCATAGGGCATAGGGCATAGGGCATAGGGAATTAGCTAAAAGTACAAACTCCTAACTCCTAACTCCTAACTCCTAATTCCTAACTCCTAACTCATAACTCCTAACTCCTAACTCATAACTCCTAACTCCTAACTCCTAACTTTTAACTTTTAAACAGCCGTTTCCAAACATTTGAGAAAAGCAACCGCTTCTGGATGGGAGGTTGTTTTGAATTCCTCTGGTGTTCCCAAAAATACCAGTTCTCCCCCGTACATTAAACCAATTCTTGTCGCTAAAACAAAGGCTTCTTGAATATCGTGTGTTACAAATACAACGGTTTTACCTAATTCCTGCTGCAATCGCTTAAATTCTTGCTGGAGTTCCAATCTTGTAATTGGATCTAAAGCACCAAAAGGTTCGTCCATCAGTAATACCGGAGGATCTGCGGCTAATGCTCTGGCTACACCTACTCGTTGTCTTTGTCCACCGGAAAGTTCGTGAGGATATCTCGAAGCAAATTGTCCTGGTTCTAAACCTACAAGCTTTAATAATTCAAATACTCTGGATTTAATTTGTTTGGAGTTCCAACCTTCTAATGAAGGAACTAAGCCTACGTTACGTTCAATTGTAAAATGAGGAAATAAACCTGTTTCTTGGATTACATAACCAATTTTGCGTCTGAGTTTGATTTCATCCCATTCAGTAGTTGACTTACCATCAAATACTACCTGACCTTCTGTTGGACGATACAGACGGTTAATCAGTTTCATTGTAGTACTTTTACCGCTACCACTACGTCCCAAGAGTATTAATGCTTCTCCTTTACGAATTTGAAAATTAAGATTTGATACTAATGCATTTTGATTGATACTAAGAGTAACATTACGGAACTCTACAGCGTATTCATTTTTCTGTGACATGGATAATTTGACTCTTTCGGCTTATTTTAGCTGAACGTAAACTTAATCTACTCCATTAAGGTTAGGGATGTCGGTTAAGTATAGCGAAATTAGCCCGGTTTAAGCGGCAGAAAAGGAAAAATAGGGTGATGGGGAGAAATCTTAATTCTTAACTGGTAATTAAAATAACCTTTACGTTTTGAATTCATAATTACTATAAATTTTTCAGAAGATTTAATAACTTTTTTATTTATTAGAAGTATTCTATGCGGTTTAAAAGGGAGCATCCCAAATGTGTAAAAACAGAAGGTGAAAAGGATGAAGAGTTAGGAGTTTAGAGTTAATATCAAACATTTATGATTATGGGCGTACATAGTATGCACTCATGTATTGCTCGTAAGATTGATAATTGTTAGACAAAGGGGACAAGCTTTATAAATTGAAATTGATAGTAAATACTATTTTTATTTTTTGTTCCCTACTCCCTACGTTTTTTATTTACTGATACCTGAGATTCGCTAAAACCAATCAAATTCAACATTTGCGTCCACTCTGAATTGGTTTTGGACGCATATTTTAGTTTGGCAAAAGATACCATAGCATCATACCAAAAACCATTTTCTGCGTAGAATAATCCTTGCTGCCGTAGAGATATTCTTTCTAAATAAGCTTCAAAACCAGAAGCAATTGATTCTCTTTTTACCCATGCTTGTGCGAATTCTTTACGAGATTCGTTATCATCGCAGTCAATATCCATAAATAAATAATATTGATACCATTTACCAACTTTTAAAGATAATGTATTAGGTGGAAGGGAAACGCTAATTAATCCTGGTGTATCAGCTAACTGTAATTCTTTTTCGTAAATAGTTTGATTTTGGCGATTGCGTAAAGAAAATTTAGGATTATTTATAGATTTTAATTTATGAGGAACGTAAAACCAGAATGTTGGATTTGAAGAAGTTGTTAACCCCCAACGTAATTCTCTACCATCTGCTTTTTTGGTAATAGGTACTAAAGCGGTTAGTGGTGTTTTTTCTGCTATGGGACAACTATTACGACTTCCGGCTGGTCTGCTACCTTGTGGTGTTCCTTGACGTTGAGGTGGTCTAAAGTATACTGAATTTCGACGTGGTGTACTGCGTCGAGATGTTCGTTGATGACGCAATATATTCAGGTTATTTCTATTTTCAGGTTGCTTTTTGTTTGGTTGAGAGGTATTATTTATTTCTCTATTTGTAGACGAATTTACTTTTTGGGCAGATACGGGTATAGAATTAATAAATGCTAAATTTGTGGCAAATATTAATTTGAATAATTGCTGATGGTATTGGTTTTTAAGCATCTTTTTAAACGTAATTTTAAGCATATTTTAATATATAGCGCTATTGTGCAATATGTGAAGGGACTAGCATCAGTTGTACGCTTAAAAAACAAGCTTACATTTCTATTCCCTATTTTCCGCACATTGTATAAATTTTTTACTTTGAGCGATATCGTTCTTAGGTTGGAATTATCTTTTATCTTAAAGCCGCAATTGCTGTTTTTATCTATGTTTATATTTATGTTTATATTTATTAATAACTACCAAACATCCTGTAGTTGATAATAATGTTAATTTTGATGGAATAAGTGGCAACCAAACACCTTTAACAAATAGAAAAAAGCACG
>CAYMZW010000655.1:0-3423 GCA_964395005.1 uncultured Rivularia sp. | reverse complement strand
AGTATTTACAACTGTGTGGATAATACGCCATTTGTTAGATTTGTCGCGATAAATCTCTGGTACGATTGCGAGGGAGAAAACCATCAGTAAAGATGCAGCTATTCCATAATAATAATGGGACCAAAACCACTCATTTGTACGTCGAAAAACTCCATCTTGGCAACCTAGTATAACTATTCCCATTCCTGTCAAGGTTGCAAAGATTGCTCTCCATTGCTTCTCTTTAGCTTTGTAGAGGAATACTAAAGAAGCAATTGTCGCAGCAAACAATAAGATGATAAAAACTACTTGAAACGGTGATTTTATCAACAATTGTTCTTTGATAATATTTTCTGCAATAGGATGCCCGATTCCAAGCAAAGTTAATCCTACAACTGAGCCAGTTAACCAATCTCCTAACCGCTTATGCTCTGCACCAGAAACTGCGGGTATTTTGCTTTTAACTTTGGCTTTAGTTTGCAAACGACGCTGACGTGCAGCCCATGCAAAATTTACTACGTTACCGATGAGAGGAAATACAAAAACAACTGCGATCGCCGGATGTATGAGTGTAATAAAATCTGATAGTTCCATTTTCTTGTCTAAGCCTTATAGTTAATCATTGAGGAGGAGCAATTGCAACACAGTCTATACTTTTATGCTTTTAAAACTGCATAACCGAAAGTTGCATTAAATTCACGACACCAAATAGCTACAGATTTGAAGTTTGAAACATCTACATTTTCAGGAATTTCATATTTTTGAACGCCGTTTGTACTTTTTAAAGGAGCAATACTCACATAATCTGCTTCTTTAATTCCGGTAATTGGCAGTTTATCGTCTTTGTGCAGAATTACGAATAAATCTGGGCCGTTATCCGATTTAAACTGGTTATCAAATTGAATATATTTTTTGCCGTTCTCAGTAATAATACTAGCGTTTCCTTTGGTTGGATGTTCTGCATCGATGAAAGCACCCGAAGACTGTACGCTACCAGCAGCAGGAGTTTCTGCAACTGTTTCTACTGCCGGAGAGGTTTCCGGTTGTTGCGATCGCGATTCTACATTTCCACAACCTACAGTTATTAAAGCAACAATACTTAAAACGGCTGCATATTTAAATTTCATTGCGGTGTCCTCTAATTCGTCTATGAGTACACTTTAGGGCTTTGCCTTAGTAGATAAATTAATAGAAGCTGAGAAGTTGTTGAAAATTAGCCTAAATTTAAGATTTTATTTCTAATCTTGTTTTAATCCAAAGTTATATAAATCAACCTATATTGAGTTGTGGGTAAAAACAATATTGTTTTACGTAATATTACTCACGCAAGCACGGTCAGTTTTCTTTAAATTAAAATATATTAAGTAATGTAACGACAATAATTGCGATCGTGCAAATACTTAAGAAGCTATCCCCTAAATAATCAATAATCCAAAATCCAGAGTTAGTACATCTACCATAGGAATATAACAATGACAATTACACAATCTAATCAACGAAAGTATCGGCGTAATCCTCGTAAAAGTAAGTTCAAAGTTAGATTAGCAACTCTATTTTTATTAAGCATTGTCATATTATCAGGGATTGTGGTTGGAGCTTGGTTTGCTGGGGAAGATAGAATCAATGCAATTTTTGCTGAATTAAACTTTTTACAGCGGAATCCTCCAATGTGGCTCGAAGCACCAATGGTAACGGGGAAATATTTGTTAGCCCCTACTGTAGCTTTATTAATAGCTGTTTTAGGAATCATGAAAATTTCTCCTCAACCTCGGATTTGGTCTAGAAGATTAGTTGTAGTCATATTATTGTTATTAACTGGAAGATATGTTTTGTGGCGTTCTTTTTCAACTTTAAATCTAGACACTCCTTTAAACGGAGCGTTTAGTTTGGGTTTATTTTGTTTAGAAATGTTCGTTTTATTCAGCGCTACAATTCAGTTATTTCTAATGCTGAATGTTAAAGAACGTCGTCATGATGCAGATAGAAATTCCATTGCAGTAATTGAAGGAACTTTTAATCCCAGCGTTGATGTTTTAATTCCTACTTATAACGAGCCAAGTTTTATTTTACGTCGGACAATTATTGGTTGTCAGACTTTGGATTACAGAAATAAAACTATTTATTTATTAGATGATACCCGTCGTCCGGAAATGAAAGCTTTAGCTGAAGAATTAGGATGCGAGTATATTACTAGAAAAGAAAATAATCATGCTAAAGCAGGAAATTTAAATCATGCATTGACTAAAATAAATGGAGAATTAATCGTTGTATTCGATGCCGATTTTATTCCTACCTCAAACTTTCTTACTCGTACAGTAGGTTTTTTCCAGGATGAGCAAGTAGCGTTAGTACAAACACCGCAAAGCTTTTATAATGCAGACCCCATTGCCCATAATTTAGGTTTAGAAAATGTAGTAACACCTGAAGAAGAAGTATTTTACAGACAAATTCAACCTATCAAAGATAGCGCCGGAAGTGTAGTTTGCGCGGGAACTTCCTTTGTTGTTAGACGCAGTGCTTTAGAGAAAACTGGCGGTTTCGTTACCGAATCTCTTAGCGAAGATTACTTTACAGGAATTAATTTATCAGCCAAAGGTTATAGACTAATTTACTTAGATGAAAAACTCAGCGCGGGTTTAGCTGCTGAAAATATTGGCGCACACGCAACTCAACGCATCCGCTGGGCGCAAGGTACTTTACAAGCATTTTTTATTAAATCAAATCCTCTAACGATTAAAGGATTAAGACCATTACAAAGATTAGCTCATTTAGAAGGATTGCTCAACTGGTTTGCGAGTATTTCCCGCGTTGGATTTTTATTAATGCCTTTAGCATACTCATTTTTAGGCATTATCCCGATACAGGCAACTGTAGAAGAAGCACTTTATTTCCTTCTACCTTTTTATATTACCCAAATAACAGTATTTTCCTGGTTAAATTCACGTTCTCGTTCTGCAATCCTATCAGAAATATACAGTATTGCCTTAGCCTTTCCTCTTGCATTAACCGTAATCAAAGTGATGTTAAATCCGTTTTCAAAAGGGTTTAAAGTTACACCCAAAGGAAACGCGAATAACAAATTTTATTTCAATTGGAATTTAGCCTTACCTTTAATTCTCTTATTCATCGCTAATGCTGTTAGTTTGTGGCGTAATTTAGGGATGTGTTTGGCGCTATTATGGCAGCAAACAACGGCTCCTCAAGTAGTAGAGCATTTTCAAGGTTTAGATTTAGGATGGATATGGAGTATTTACAACTTAGTATTAATTGGAATAGCTTTATTAATATTACTTGATGCACCAAAAGCCGACGTTTACGAATGGTTTGACTTGAGAAGAGTTGTACGTTTAGATATCGGCGAAAAAACTGCTTGGGGAGTAACCACAATGATTTCCGAAGTTGGTGCAGAAATTGCATTGACTCAACAAATACCGATGGAATTAA
>CAYMZW010000654.1:0-3430 GCA_964395005.1 uncultured Rivularia sp. | reverse complement strand
GGGAGACGTTATGTATAACGTCTCTACAACCCGTCAGAACTTTTGAAATGAAATAGTAGTTGATTGTATTAAATTTGATTGGTTCGACGCGCCGATTTTAGTACTAAATCTGGAGGGCTAAAGCCCTTACTACGAAATGAATTACCTATTATAATTAATGTGGTGGAGTATTACAACTATAAGAAATATTTTGATTAAAGAAGGTGGACAATTAGCGTCCACCTTTTGTATTTTTGATAACTAATTTTGCCGTAAATTAGTATCTCTCGTTAGTATAAAAAAGGAAACAAACATATACCCTTTGCAGTCAGCACTACCTGACTGATATACAGGCAAAATTACCCCTATGGATACGGACGAGTTAAAGTTCTTACTTAAGTTATTAGGCTGCGAAAACTACCGCTCAACCCTGACTGGTAATGTTTTTAAATCATTTAAAGGTAAAAACGGTATTTGTGAAAAGTTAGGCGATCGCGACATCATCGATTATTCGCGTGAGATTGCTAATGTCAAGATTTTGCCTCCAGGCAAGGCTTTGTTGGAACTTGATGCGGCACAGATACCCATTGAGGATAAAGAGCTTAAGATTCTGGAGAATGTTGCTAAAGCTTCGGGAAAAGTTGCACCGAGTAAAATCAAATCTTCGTTGAAAGCTGCACAAAAAGAAGAGATTTTAAAAAAGTTAGATGCACGCGGATTGATTGAAGCAGAAATCAAGCTTAAAAGAACAAAAGCTGAGGTATGGCTAACCGAGCGCGGAATTGAGCTATTACGAGATGATTTTGTTCCTGAGAACAACTATAGAAAAACCATAAGTTTAGATTTGTTAAATAATTACCTGCGGTTTTTACGGAAAACTCTACTATGGAAGTCGGAACAAGCTGGTATTAATACGGAGTCTGCTGTAGAGATTACTAATATTACTGACGAAGATATTTTACAAATCATCCTGAAATTAGATAAAGAGTTGGGTACTGAAAATTATTTACCAATCTTTCATTTGCGGCAAAAATTACAGCCACCATTATCGCGGGATGATTTAGATAAAGCACTTTACCGCTTGCAAGCTGACGACAAAATTGATTTAGGTACTTTGCAGGAAGCTGGTGATTACACTCCCGCACAAATTGATACTGGGATTGTGCAAAATGCCGGTGGCCCGTTGTTCTTTATCTCAATTGAATAACTATAGCAAAAACTAAGCACTATTTATAATTTCGATTCGCGACTCACACCATAGTTTGATTATGACATCTATCAAAAATATTATTCAACGTGAGGTTAATCCTTTCGATCTCATAGATTTGAAACCAGGTAATTTTTGGGGGGAAAAACAAGATTCAAATGACAGCATTGATTCAATTCATCAAGAAGTAATCGATGAAGTTGAAGCAATTCTTGATTTAGTTATTAAAGACAATCGTAGCCGTAGCTTGTTACTTTTAGGTGACTCTGGTTCTGGTAAAAGCTATTTATTAGGTCGTCTCAAACGTATTCTTAATTCTAAAGCTTTTTTTGCTTATATTGGTCCTTGGGCTGATAGCGACTACATTTGGCGGCACGTTTTACGCTCTACTGTTGATAGTTTAATTCAAGTTCCCGAAGGGCAGCAAGAGTCTCAGTTGATGCTGTGGCTCAAAAGCTTATCAGCCTTTACCAAAGGCAACGGTATTTCGCAATTATTGCAGAGCGATCGCCGTAAATTTATCCAACATCTCAAGAAAACTTACAATCGATCTGGGCTGTACAATCCCGACTTTTTTTTAGGTGTACTGCACGATTTAACAGATCCAGAATTATATCCCACTGCTTGCGAGTGGTTGCGGGGAGATGACTTAAGTGAAGAGTCGATGGAAGCCTTAAAGGTTAGAAGTTGCATTGATTCAGAAGATGCAGCTAAAAATATTTTGGCGAATTTTGGCAGGATTTCAACTCAAACTCAACCGATTGTTTTATGCTTTGACAATTTGGATAATATTCCTCGTGTGTCAAATGATTATCAAGATTTTCCATCTTTATTTAACATCAATACAACTATTCATAATAGCTATCTGAAAAACTTTTTAGTGATTATCAGCGTAATTACTAATACATTAAGAAGAAATATAGACATTATTACGCCAGCCGATAGAGACAGAATTGATAAAACGATAAAATTAAAAAAAATCAACTTAGAGCAAGTAGAAGCACTTTGGGCTTATCGTCTCAAGCCTTTACATAAAAAAGCTGTTGTACAGCCATCGTCAGCTATTTTTCCATTCAATCGGCAATTTTTAGAAGATAGTTTTCTTGGTGGTAAAACTTATCCAAGAAATGCACTCACTGTGGCAAGGAATGAGTATCACAAGTATAAACTATCGCTGATTGATAGTAGTGAAATACCGCGAAAAGAAGGCAGCGGAACAAATGTCAAAATTGGCGTAAAAATTCCAGGACAAACTAAAGCTCCGCTAGTTATTACTACGACACAAGGAGCGAAAGATGAGGAAACAATTGCGGCGGAATTTCAATTGCTATGGCAAAAAGAAAATAAGAAAATTCAAGATAAAATCTCTAAAATCAGTTTTTTATCAGCACCCGATTTAATTGGGATCTTAAAAGAAGCCTTAGAAGCATTACAAATTAACGGCATTAAACCAAAACTTATTAGTGGTAAATATGCTGGTTATTCTTTGAGCTATGAACAACCGCGAAACCGAGAGCGGGTAGGAATAGTTTGGACAGAAGATTCTAACATGAACAGTTTATATCATGTGATGAATGCTTCTGACAAAGCGATAAAGAAACAGCTTTCTGACAAACTATATCTGATTAGAAGTGGTAATTTAGGAAATGCAAAGCTTAAAGGCTATCAACTTTATCGGCAAATATTTACAGGTAATAAAAATATTCATATTAAACCCAATCTTACTTCTGTTCACCTGTTAGCTACTTATCATAGTTTAGTAAATTCTGCTTTAGCGGCGGAGTTAGTAATTGCTGGTAACACAATTAAATTACCACAACTACAATCGTTGATTCGGGAATCTCAACTTTTAGATAAATGTAGTATATTGCAAGAGTTAGGAATTGTTGAGAAAGAGATAATAAAACCAGATTTTGAACCAGTAAAAAAATTATTATTGAATTTGGTAAAAACTCAAAGCGTTATGGGAACTCCTGCTTTAATTTCACATTCTATTGCTGAGTTTCCTGATGTCTGTGAAAATGATGTGATATCACAAATTCAAGCTTTATGTCAGGAAAGTAAAGTTAAAATTCTCGATCCAAAAGCTAAGTTAGAAGATCAATTAATTTGTTTGAATGTTTAGGGGGTATTAACTCGTTCCTAGTCTCTGACTGGGAACGGTTATTGGGAGGCTCTGCCTCCATTCTATCCTAGAGGCAGAGCCTCTATAAATGCATTACAAGGTAGAACCTTGTAACGAGA
>CAYMZW010000653.1:0-3445 GCA_964395005.1 uncultured Rivularia sp. | reverse complement strand
TTTTTACTTCTTTGGCTAAACAACTAATTACCAGTTGTTCCAAATCAAGGGGAATTTTAGCTTCTGGAATAACCTCATTAAATAAAGCTGGTGTTTCAAAGCGATGAGCTTGATACCATTCACCGAAAGAGTAACTTTTTAATTGGAAGGGATGCTTTCCATAAAGCATTTGATACATGATAATTCCCAAACTATAAATATCGGAGCGTATATCTAATAGTTTGCGTCCTTCCATATGTTCTGGAGAACAATAAGGTAGACTGCTTAAAAAAGATTGAGAAAGCGTTGCTCCTGCTCTTTCTTTTAAAAATTTAGCAATACCAAAGTCTAATATTTTAACTATTTTACCCTTTTTTTCGTCTTCAATAATAAAGATATTTTCTGGTTTTATATCTCGATGAATAACTGGGCAATTTTCTCCTTTAATACTGATACCCTTATGGGCACATTGCAAACCCAAACAAATTTGATACGAAATATCGAAAAATTTTTCTAACGATAAAGGTTGATTGTTAATTAGTTCTAATAAATTTTGACCTTGAAGATATTCCATTACATAGAATGGAACTTTATCATCAGTAATACCGTAACCTAATACTCTTACGATATGTTGGCTTTTACGTCCTAATTGAGTGCCAATAAAAACTTCTCTAGCAAAGCGTTGAGATATAGTTTGATTATCCAACTTCAAAGACAAAATTTTTATCGCTACTGGCATTCCACCATTTGTACAGTCTTCTGCTAAATATACTTTACCTCCTCCCCCTTTACCAATTAAATCTCTAATTAAGTAACGATGATTTACAAATTTGCCAATATAAGGATCTAATTCTGTTTTATGTTTTTGAGTAAACATCTGATGAATTTCTTGTTCCAACATAAATCAAAATCAATTAATTAATACATTATCAAGTTCTACAGAGGAAATAGGAGGTTTGCTATTAAAGGAATTTAGCTTTGGTTTTTGAACATATAAAGTTTCGATCGCATACACCGAGTATCTCGGAAACACACTAGATATTATGTAACACAGGCGATTAACAAAGCCTATGAGAAATTGTACTGAAACGGCTTCAAGTACTACGTGGAGTTAGGGAAATATTCTCAGTGAATATACTGCGATGTCTTAAATGATAAATGAAATTATTAAACGCGAAAGGCTTTTATAGCAAGAATTTTAGATGTTTATTAGAGTTTACAGCTATTTAAATCTATTTTTAAGATTTTAAAGCAAATATACGCACGCCCAGTCAATTTAAATACGCAGTTAAACTAAGTATTTGTAATTACGGTAGTGGTTGTTCCATTAATTTTCAGGAGTTGTAGAGACGTTATACATAACGTCTCCCCAAGTTTACGCCCGGAAACGAACCCATCAAAACTTGTCACAACGGCTATTCAAGGCTTGTAGTAGCGCGGTGACTCGCCCCATGTCAGGAAATCCGGAGGGGAAGACAGCCCTTACTACGAACCTTGATTGCCCTTAAAAATCGTATTCAGGAAAAACGTTCGCGAATTATACGTAAGAATCTTTCAAAACGCGATTCTACCTCAAGTTGGAATGCCAAAAATTGAGTTCGTTGCAGGTTGTTAAAGTTATTGTCGCTAACTAAAATTAGCGAAGGTTGTCCGTTTGGTAGAGTTGCACCAATGGTTAAGCCTTCGGTATTGTCTAATGCAACTTCTAATGTTCCTAAGTCCATTAATAGTTCTTTCTTCACAGCTTTAATGGTTTGGGAATCAATTTGTTTAAGACTATCAATATTTTTGATATCTTCAGCTTTGGATAAAGAAACTTTGAATAATGAATTGACAAATCCAAATCCAGTAAAAGTTCTTTCTATACTTAGAAAACTTCCTTCACTATCCAGTGCGATCAAATCGGTTAAGCCGCTGGAATATCTACCAGTAAGTTTAAAAAAAGGTTTAACTGTTTTTGTAGGATAGAGAAATTCCTTTTCTAATTTTTTAGTTAGCAAATTGTATTGCAGAATTCTACATAAACTGATCTGTGATGGTTTAGCTTTCTCTCCATCTTGAATCAATGCATTTTCGGTAGCTGTATATAAATACTTTTTATCTGGTGTAATAGTCAAACTTTCAAAAGCTAAGTTATTACGAATACCACGCTTTTTCTCTTGAGATGGTAAAAATTTATCAGGTATCGTAAAACTAGAAATTTCTTGTCCGGATAAGAGTGAAAATTCTTTGATAAATGGATTAATTCCTTTGTCTGCATCACCTTCAGATGAAACAAATATAGATGAATTATTTAGCGCTATTCCTTCTGGATCAATAGTACCAGCAGCAAAGGTTTTACCATTTTTATCTTTTAAAGTTTTTACCGCAACAGGCTCGATATTATCTTTTTGAAAAGAATCCTCGTTGAGATTAATCTTAAAAGTGTAGAATCTCGCCGCTGATTTTTGAGAACGATCGTCGGATATAGCATAATAAAATTGATTCACACTATCATAAGTTATTCCTGACAATCCTCCTAATTCAGTATTTTCAAAATCGGTACCCGTAGGTAAAATTGCTTCCCCGATAAAATCGATACCCGTCACCTTTACAGCAGAAGGAGTCAAATTTGTGAAAATAAGCGTAACAACTATAACCGTAATAAAAAATACAATAATTAACGGTAATTTCAATAATTTTTTAATTCGCACGGCACATTATTAATTATCTGTAAAAAGCCACAAATACGATATCACAGGAATGGGATGGGGAGAGGGGGAGAGGGGGAGACAAGGGGATGGGGAGACAAGGGGATGGGGAGATGGGGTAGAAAATAAACTCCGACACTCCATCCGTTGCCGACAATCCATCCGTTGCCAACACTCCATCCGTTGCCAACACTCCATCCGTTGCCGACACTGCATCCGTTGCCAAACTCATTCCTCGTATTGGCTTTCAAAAAAGTTTACCAGCCAGTCTTTAACGCTGTAGGTAGCGCGACAGTCATCTTCGTTGTAACGTTTGATGACTTCTAATAATGTGCGATCGCCATTTTTTAACCATTGATCGTACCAGTAAATACATTTAGCACCGCTGGCTTCTTTGTTACGCCATTCAAATCCTAACCACCGAGCAATTGATTTTAAAGCGTAGCTTTCTAATGGTAATACCAATGTTTGAGTCAGTTGTTCGTAAATATCTACAAATCGATCTAAGACTGGTAATACTCTTTTGGAAGGTGTACGATAAAGTTTTGCAAGTCGTTGAACTGTATCAAATTCATAAACGCAAAAATGATAAATTGGTGCGTCGGGGTATTGCCAAACTAATTCTAAAAATTGCTGCCAAATTAATTCTTCTTCGGATGAATTTTCTGCTAAAAAAGAATAAAATTTCTCAGTATTGTTTTCTCTGTTAACAACTAAAACCCCTAACAAATAATTTAAATTTAAATCTGGCTGGGCTTCGATGTCAAAGTAAAGTT
>CAYMZW010000652.1:0-3455 GCA_964395005.1 uncultured Rivularia sp. | reverse complement strand
GAAGCTCAAGATAGCGGCAAGATGATTGGTAAAGCCATTGTAGAAATTTCTTAATTGTTTCGAGGATGTTTTACAAATATCCGGCGGTTGAAACCGCATCTACACCTTCCAAAGTCCACCTCCGTGGACTAATTATTTATAACCCGCGCAGGCGGGTTTTGCCTGTGTAGCAGCGGTTTCAACCGCCAGGAATTCTTTGAATTCTTTATAAATAAAAGGTTCGTAGTTGCGCTTCAGCGCCTCTTATCGGAAGCTAGTACAGCGCAACTACGAAGTTCAAATGACTAAAGTCATTACTACAAACCTTTTAAAATCGCTAAAATAATTATGTAATCAACCCACATCCACAAAATGAATTCTCAACCATCAGATAAATTATCTGCTATTAAAAAATTTGCAATCGGTATATTAACTGGACTTTTTATCGCAGGAATATTTTGGCTTTATTCAATTTATTTTCATGTCCCTATTTCTTTAGTTCAAGGAATTATCGGCAGTTCATTACTAGCAATCTCTTGCGGTATCATAGCTACCGTTAGCGGATTAGATAAACTATTTGATAATTTCCCAAATATATAATACCTGGAACATTTCACCACGATTATAAATTTTATCTAGGTGATTTTCCCTGCGGCTTCCTATGACATCTATCTTTAACAAAAAAGCAATTCTAATTAGTCTACTGTTAATTGGAATTGCTTCCCCTGTAAAATCTCAATCAACGCCACCTCAATAAGAAATCAAACCTCCAACAGTTACCAGGAAATTCCGCGCTGCATGGATTGCTACCGTTGCTAATATAGATTTTCCGTCAAAACCCGGATTAATAACCGCAAAACAAAAAGTTGAACTTATTTTTACTTGCTTTGCCACATAAAATATATCTAAGTAAGCCGGACATTTTATACTAAGTTCTATTTAAAGCCTTTTAACTTGCTTTCTACGGGTATATTGTCATCAATTTATTAAATCAAATAATCATAATACGAGTAAAATTATACTGAGATTAAAATTTGTTTAACTTCTTTAAGAATTCTTTATGATAAGATTGTCTTTTATTTGCAAAATTGCTATATCCTAATTAAATGACTTTTTTAAGTCGGATATTCATATAGAAATACGTCTAAAAGACAGAATTATTTTTGATGAGAAAAAGCGTTGCAAGTAAAAAATTCATTCTCTCCACAATTGTTTTAGAAGTATTAGTAATAGGAAGTGCTTTGTTGCGAGCCTTTTTACTAAACGTCAATCCAAAACGGTATTTTGACGATCAAGGGTATGTAAGCTGGTTCTCTTTTCTACAAATTTTGTTTGCAGCTTTTTTAGCTTGGAAAGTTTATAAATCGAGGAAATCGGATGTAGTTATAAACGATTCAAATAAAAGTAAAAGCTATAATTTATGGGCTATTATAAGTTTTGGATTTTTATTTCTAGGTTTAGATGAGATATTAAAAATTCATGAAAACGTAGATTTTTTTATTCATGATTTTTTTCAAATTCAGGAAACAGCTAACACCGATCGGATAGATAGTTTAATTGTTTTGATTTACGCTTTATTTGGTGTAGGGATTCTGTACTGGGCAAAATCAGAATTAAGCAAATTTAGTCAGGCATTCCCTTTATTTGGTCTAGCGATTTCTTTAACGTTCGCAATGATATTTTTAGATTTATTGACAGATACAACAGATTTTTTTGACTGGTTAATTACTAATGATTCTATATCTTATATAGTATACCGCTCTTTAGGTATACTAGAAGAATGCTGTAAAATATTTGCAGAAGGAATGTTTATTATCGCTTTTTACCGCTGCTTACAAATATCTAAAAAGCAAAAATACTTTTCTAGATAATTTATCAAAGAGAACAGGACTAACTCCAATTAAAAAAAACTTATTTACAAGAAGCAATAAAAATTATTGAAGCAGGTTTTTGTGTAAGTGAATTAATAGGTTCTCGACATTCTAAAATAGTAAAACCCGAAGATTTGAGTAAATTTATCCAAGTTTCCAGTTTACGAAAATACCAAGGTGCTGCTGTAAAATCAGAATTAAAATTATTCCATAATTCTTGTCTCCATCCATCAATATAAGGTGATTCCCCGCAACCCACCACCGGATGCAAAGTTTGAATAAATAATAATTTTTGATTTTTAAGCAAATTAGGAATCGAATCAATTAAACTATCTACAACTTCCTTCCCTAAAAGAGAAAAATTGCAAACCGCTGCATCAAATTTACTACCTGGAAAAAGCCCCCCTTCTTCAAGGGGGGTTGGGGGGATTGTAAGGGGGGTTAGGAGGATATTTTTATTTACAATATCTTCGTAGCTGGCAACTAAAAATTTTCCATAATTCATCAACTGCGCTTTTTCAATTAACTTATCAACTGCATCAACACCCCAAGCTTCGATTCCCCTAATAGTTAATTCGCGAGTTAACCAACCTTCACCACATCCGATATCAAGAATAGTTGCAGGAGAATAACTTACAACTGCATCAACAATCGCTTTATTAGTAACTAACTTCCGACTTTCTATTTCATCGTTTTCAATCGTATTTATCCAAGAGTCGGCATTTTGATTCCAACTATCTATAACTAATTTATCGTTAAGGTTTGCCATACTTGCTTACTCTAGTTCCCAGGTTCAACCTGGGAATAAATACTTGAAGGCTCTGCCTTCATTTACTTGTGCCATCTTTGAGCAGAATAAGCAACCCTCTCACCATATCTTTCTGCGGTAAGGCGATCGCCATTATCAATTTCTGGTGGTTTACCGCTCATGTCAAGTGCAGCTTGCCCCATTACTCCCATAAATCCACCCAAACGATTAACACCATCATTTTTACCTTGATAACTACTTGGTAAATCGCCAACATTCACCCAAATCATACTTTGTTGCGCTGCATGAATTGCTAAATAAAGCAAAGTCCCCTGTTTATCACCACTAGGGGAACTTGAATGAGTAAAACCTCCGGCAATTTTATCCTTCCACTTCTGCTCAAACCAAACCCCCGCATTATCAATAAAAGATTTAAACTGCCCTGCAACACCACCCATATAAGTAGGGGAACCAAATATAATTGCATCACTTTGATTCAGCTTTTCGATTGTGGCATCATCCTTCTAGCGCCCATCAGTAATTTGCTCCCCAGTAATACGCAATAATTCCACCGTACAACCCTCAACCTTTTTAGCACCAGCAGCAACAGCTTCAGCCATCAAATGAGTGTGCCCCATACCAGAAAAATAAACAATCGCAATCTTAGCCATAAATATTTTAATTATTATTCCATGAGTATTTGCACGCTCATGACTGTAATCAAATTGCTTGTCTATGTAAAGTAGTTACCTAAAAGTAAGTATCAGGGAAGAGGGAATAGGGAACAGGGAACAGGGAAGAGGGAACAGTGAACAGTGAACAGTGAACAGTGAACAGTGAACAGTGAACAGTGAACA
>CAYMZW010000651.1:0-3468 GCA_964395005.1 uncultured Rivularia sp. | reverse complement strand
GTACTAAGTGGTGCGAGCAAACTGGCTTTGTGTCCGCAGCTCCCGCGCGAAGAGTTCTTGAAAGGTGATGTCTATTGGAGATTGTTAGTTGAGTTTACAGTTTATTGTATGTCGTAATCCAACCTACTAATTACCCAAAAACGTTTTGGTAAACTTCGGGAAAGTTTGGTGAAAAGTATTAATCAAATTGATGATATCGCGGTTTTGGAAGGTTTGATTTTGGAAACAATAGCGCGTTAATTCTCCGGAGGATTTTTAATGAATTATTGATTCTCAATCACCGGATAATGGTTGATTTAAATTAGTTTGATTTTTTGAATAATTCGGAATAATAAAATGGTGCGTGACGGCAATATTAACAATTTTCGTTATGATTTATAATATTTCGTAGCCGTCACGCACCCTACTAACTGAAATTAATATTGGCGTTTAGCGGAGCTAATCGCCCGAAGGGCGTAATAACGCACTGGTTTTCACAAAATCGCATTGCTCCCATAGAAAAATGACCGAAACCACCGCTAATTATCTTTATTTTTTCTCAGATTTCTAGTACACCACCAAGGGAACGGGAGCAGAATTAATAAGAAGAATTTTTTTGCTACTTCCTCTACCCCCTCCTTGTCTTTACCCAAAAATTTTGGGTTGGTGGACTATTAAAGTTTCTGACATTTGTGTTATGCTCAATCCTTTGATTTTTCAGATTGACTTCTAAGAGTTTCAGGCGTTTTACCTGTTGTGGAATATTCTCCATACTGTTGAATGAGTTTAGCAACTAAACCCGTCCATCGAGTTTGATGACTAGCTCTAATTCCGGCACCATTATCACCGTGAAAATACTCATAGAACAAAAAAAGATTCTGCTGCATTCAATAAATTCTGAATATTTTCTTAACTGAAATCTGTCCAATCAATACCAAAACCGTCAAAATCAGGAAATGGAAAAAAGGTAGAGTTAGTACCAGCACTAACTTTACCGTGTTTCCTTAATGTGGGCGGTTTGTAGGGAAGACACTATCGAGATTTTCAGCCTTTTCGGGTTTCGGTTGGTTTTGTGATGGTTGTGGATTGGATTCGTTGAGTTCTTCAGCCATAAGGCGCATTCCTCTTATAAATTTTACTGTTCTACATCTTGAAAACGATTTCAAAAGCCAATTCTTGTTTCTGAGAATGGTGCTTTTATCCCCAATACAGTAGAATTCAGGAGACAGAATTCCTATATAGAAAAAGCTTTACGGACTTCAGAGCATACCGCTCGCGGCATTGTAAACGAGCGGGTGTAACGCTGGTAATCATATACGCCACCAATACCACCACCACCAATAGAAAGTAATCGTTTTACTGGCATTGATTAATTAACTCCTACAGCAAATGAATTGGAATTTTATTTTTTAGAGATTTTTTCTATCGCCATTAATCAACAATCCTTCTTCCACTAATTCCTCAACAAACTTAGTTACATCACGACGCAGCGCAGTTTCATCTACCGTATAAATTTTAACTAACTGCTGTATTACCGTCTCCGCACTGTCTGAATCAGTAAACAACTGCCAAAACTTAGTTCCTACAGCATCTAAAGTGTAGTAAGATTCCGACTCGAAATCTAATATAATTATTTCCCCGTTAACTTCTTGGGAAAGAGCATTTTCTGAGATGGATAGTTTTTGGTTAAGAATAGAGGTTGTTGAGTTCATAATTTTAAGAATAAAGGGAATGGGGAATAGGGAAAATATATAAGCCAATTTATATTTTGTACGATAAGTAGGTCGGCGTTGAAAATTGTAACGCCGGAAAAGGCAGTAGGCAGTGGGCAGTAGGCAGTAGGGGTAAGGGTTTAAAGCTAATTCACATTCTGTTACATAGTTCTGTTTATTTCTGCCGACTTACTTAAACACAGTATCGTCAAAAACTTTTGATTTAATTATTTTTGGCAAAAGAGAATTAATCGGCGATATCATTTTGTGATATCATAAATCAATATGTGTTTTAATTCCTTAGAAAATGTATGTGTTGCAAACTGCTATAAGTAGATGGATTTAAATAACAAACAGCGCCAGGTTTTGTCATCTATTTTTACAAATCCGGTTCCTGCAAATATTCTTTGGCGAGATATTGAAAAACTGTTTGTAGCTTTGGGTGCTGATATAAGTCAAGGGCAAGGTTCGCGGGTGAGGGTAAAATTAAACGATGTCAAAGCTGTATTTCACGAACCACATCCAGAAAAAGAAACTGATAAAGGAGCAGTGAAATCGGTTCGAGAATTTTTGCTCAAAGCAGGTATTGAACCAGAAATATTTGATTCAGAAACATTTTTAAATGATGATGAGTAAGTTTTAAAATTAAAACTATGATGACTTATAAAGGTTATAGTGCAAATTTAGAAGTTGATGTAGAAGCCGGTATTATTTTTGGGCGGGTATTAGATATTAATGATGTAGTCACATTTAAAGGTAAAACAGTCGAGGAAGCACGTCAAGAATTTCATAAATCGGTAGATGATTATCTTGCTTTTTGTGAAGACTTAGGGGAAGAACCTGATAAACCTTTTTCTGGAAAACTTCCTTTTCGTACAACACCAGAACATCACCGCAAGATTTTTATTGCAGCTTCTAAAGCTGGTAAAAGTATTAATGCTTGGATGGATGAAGTGTTAAGTATTGCAGCAGATAAAGCAATAAATTAGTAGGGAATAGGGCATGGGGCATTGGGGAAATATATAAGCCAATTCATATTTTGCACGATAAGATGGCTTTCGTCAAAAATGTTTGTGTGTTTTTACTTGCTATATTTTTTAGTTTTTATACGCTAATCCCGTCATGCTCAAAAATTACCGAAAAATTGTAGAAACCCAACACTATCGGGAGCATCCCGATTTTGCAAAAATACAATTTAGTAGTGCGAGCATCTTGCTCGCTTGATATACATAGCGAGCAAGATGCTCGCACTACAAAAAATAAATTTAAACATTTGGGATGCTCCCACACTATCCCCTATTCCCCATTCCCCATTCCCTATTCCCTCATATGTCCTATCATGTAAGTACATAACGTACATACATAAATATGAGCAACTCCTACAGGATTCGCAGTACTAAAATTGGAAACAGTGCAGGATTTCGGCTACCTGCGGATTTTTACCGAAAACATCCCCAATTTAATAACGCTTCGGGTTGGATAGAGGTATTGTCTGAGGATACTGCTATTCTGAGAATTATTCCTGAATCTGATGATGATGAAGAAGAGGAAGATTCGCTTATGATGCGGTTGTTTCTCGATTTTGCGATGACAGAAGCATTGAAAGATAATACATTACAACCTTATACAACCGAAATGTCGGAAACTGCTCGCGAATTGATTGACGGTGTGGAATTAGAGGAAGATTCCGACGAAAATGGCTAAATTTGTTAGTAACGACTGGGAAATTTATTTTCACCCGCAGTTATTTGGAGTTCAGTATCAAGAATTATTAAAT
>CAYMZW010000650.1:0-3492 GCA_964395005.1 uncultured Rivularia sp. | reverse complement strand
TCAGGGCGAACCCGATGGTTCATCTTTTCCTAATGGCGGCATTCGCTCTACTTTTCAAGCAAGAGGCTATACGGTTTGGGACGTAACCAGTCCAGCTTACCTGATGGAAACCGATAACGGGGTAACTCTTTGCATCCCCACCGTTTTTCTTTCTTGGACTGGTGAAGCCTTAGATAAAAAGACTCCTCTGTTGCGCTCGATTGCGGCAATGAACAGATCGGCTACACGGGTATTAAAGCTGTTGGGTAACAGCGATATCGCTCCCGTCAATTCTAGCTGTGGTGCGGAACAAGAATACTTTCTAGTTGACGCACATTTTGCTAATAGTCGTCCCGATTTATTATTAGCGGGCAGAACTTTGTTTGGCAAAGCTCCTGCTAAAGGGCAGCAGTTTGATGACCACTACTTTGGGGTAATTCCCGAACGAGTTCAGGTGTTTATGCAGGAAGTAGAGGAAAAAATGTACCGTCTGGGCATTCCTGCCAAAACCAGACATAACGAAGTAGCTCCCGGTCAGTTTGAAATTGCGCCTATTTTTGAAGGGGCAAACGTAGCCTCCGATCACCAGCAGTTGACTATGACTTTGCTACGTCAGACTGCTAAAAAGCACGGCTTTGTCTGTTTGCTGCACGAGAAACCCTTTGCTGGTATCAACGGTTCGGGTAAGCACGTTAACTGGTCTGTTGCTAACTCAACTCAGGGCAATCTACTCGATCCTGGTGACTCTCCCCACGAAAACTTTGAGTTTTTGATTTTCTGTGCGGCAGTAATTCGCGGCGTACATAAATATGGGCCTTTGATGCGGGCGGTAATTGCCAGTGCCAGTAACGATCATCGTTTGGGTGCTAACGAAGCCCCTCCCGCGATTATGTCGGTTTATTTGGGTTCTCAGGTAGAAGAACTATTTAACAATATTGCTCGGGGAGAACTCAACGATCGGTATAGTCATAGTAGCGAAATGAGCCTTGGTGTAAATACTCTGCCGCCGTTGGCAAGAGATGCGGGCGATCGCAACCGTACATCTCCCTTTGCTTTTACTGGCAACCGTTTCGAGTTTCGGGCAGTAGGTTCGAGTCAGTCGGTTTCGGGTCCTTTGATTGCGCTGAACACGATGCTAGCCGATTCTTTAGCCGAGATTGGCGATTCGCTAGAAGCAGAATTGGGCAAAGGAACGGATCTTAAGGATGCAGTAGTTGCCGTTATTCAAGAAATAATGCGCGAACACGGTGCGGTTATCTTTGGTGGCGATGGCTACTCGAAGGAATGGCATCTAGAGGCTGTGGAAGAGAGAGGTTTGGCTAATTTACGCACCACGGCTGATGCTTTACCCGTACTGAAACAGAAGTATATCGAAGAACTATTTGAGAGAACTGGAGTTCTTTCACCAACTGAATTAGAAAGTCGCTTTGAAGTCTATGCCGAGCAGTATATTCTCTCCATTGAAATGGAAGTTAAGTTGGTCATCGATATTGCTAAGACGATAGTGTATCCCGCAGCAATGCGGCACTTAGATAATATTGCTAATACCCTCACAAGTCTAGAAAAAATAGGTGTTAATCTCAATCAAGATCATATTAACGGCGTTGCCTATTTGACTAACTCTCTCACCACCAAGATAGACAACCTGCAATCGGCAATCGCCAATTCGGATTTTGGCACTATTGAAGAACATATGCAGTATTTTGCTACTAATATATGTCCTTTAATGAATGATGTTCGGGGTGACGTTGATGCTTTAGAAGCAGAAATTGCAGACGATTTGTGGCCCCTACCAACTTATTTAGAAATGCTGTTTATCAAGTAGTTTTATTTAGTAATATATGCAAGATTTTTGACAAATTTAAATCCCTAACCAAGGTTGCCGCCAAACGCGACCTTTTTTTTTGCGTTTGTGAATAAATAAGATACTAACTACAGCATAAGTAGGTCGGCGTTGAAAATTGTAACGCCGGAAAAGGCAGTAGGCAGTGGGCAGTAGGCAGTAGGGGTAAGGGTTTAAAGCTAATTCACATTCTGTTACATAGTTCTGTTTATTTCTGCCGACTTACTTATTTGATTTGAGTGAAGTACATTCGGACGGGCAGGGATGCCCATCCCACAAGACTTTTATTAATTTAAGGTTGCACCTTATTTACTTGCAAGATGCTGTATATTATGACTTACGCAAAGCCCCCCTTTTTTAAGGGGGGTTGGGGGGATCTAAACGTGTGGACAGCTTAATTTTATGTTCCTTACGGGACACGCTGTGCTAACGTTACGATTGCTCCGGTTATAAGTAGTTTTATGTTTCAACTTATTTAAGCTAGAGCCGGTTTGATTAACTCCTATATCCATGCCCAACCAATAGTTACTATTATTACTTTTGATATAAACTTCTACCAATTATGAATGTTTTCTGTTACACCAATATGTGAAAACAAATTTTCGTCATAAGTGGGAATTTAAATCATGCCAGCAACTAAGGAAAAAACCAAGGCGATCGAGGGTACAACTGTTGACGCTACTGTAGTGCGGGTTGTGGATGGCGATACTATCCGCGTTAAAGTCCAAGGTGAGGAAGAAAGCTTACGAATATTGGCGCTTGATACCGAAGAATCTAACCCAGGAAGTCCAAAGCCCGTTTCACCTTGGGGAAAGCAAGCAAAAAAAGAAGCCGAAAAATTATTTAAAGCTGACGATAAAGTAAAGTTGCAATTTCCTGGTAACGAATCAGTAGATGAATGTTTGCAAAAGTATCGTGGAAATTACGGTCGTTTGCTGGTGTTTGTTTATTTAGATAACGGTACCGATTTTCAGGAACACATGATTGAAAAGGGCTTTAGTCCCTATTTTATGAAGTACGGTTATGCAGCACTTCCCGACAATCACGAGCGATACATGCAAGCCGAAAAGCAAGCGCAAATAGGCAATCGCGGAGTTTGGAATCAAATTGAGGTGAATGGTTCCGAAGTGCGGAATTACGCGGCTTTGGGCGTATGGTGGTATCTAAGGGCTGAAATAATTCAAAATTACCGTCGGTTTAAGCAAACGAATGCAGATGCTACAGTATTTAATACCCGACTGGATTATGAGAAAGTATTAGAATTAGCCAAAAAAGAAGAAGAAGCAACCATATTTACCGAATTACGCAACCCCAAACGTATTGCCGGAAACAATATGTTTATCGGTATTGGTTCTGTAGAAAAGCCGTTTTCACTGTTTATTCCCAAAGTAGACGAAGCTGCTGGTTTAGAAATTATGAGTTTAATTAAAAACCGTTACATATCTACAGATGAAGAACATCCACGCAGAAGCTATGCATATGTAAAAGGGGAATTGAGTATTTATAGAGATAAACCCCAGATGATTGTTACCAACGTCAAGCAGATTATGGATTTACCAGAAGTGGGAATAGGGAATAGGGAATAGGGAAGAGGGGGGAGAGGGGGTAGAAATTCTCAACTCCTAACTCCTAACTCCTAACTCCTAACTCCTAACTCCTAACTCCTAACT
>CAYMZW010000649.1:0-3517 GCA_964395005.1 uncultured Rivularia sp. | reverse complement strand
CATATGAAGTTTTGTTTTCGATCTAACTTATCTTACAGCAGTAAAAAATATCTATGTCATCTCAAGAAATTAATTCTAAATCATCTCAAGCCGGATTAAATTTGGGCTTATTTTCAATCCCCCAATCTCTGATCTTAATTTGCGGTACCGTTTCTGTCTTAACATTAGTGTTAGCAGAAAAAGCTACAAACGAAGCACTCATAGCTGTAGGAGAAGCTAGCGAAGAACTATTTCGAGGCGAGCGCCTACCTATACTAGATTTTCCAACTTCAACTGAAACAAAAGACTAAAACCCAGTTTAAGTTGTTTTAACCCGGAAGGCGGGTGGAAATTTAATTTCTATGTAGCTGCCGCAACGAACCAAAAATTATATACAGTAATCTGCTCTATTACCTATTAGGATATGAGTACCGTTTTATACCCTCACGCTCAGGCAGTAAATATCTACCCCGCATCAGATTTGTTTTTGCGCCATCGCCTACAAATCGTAGAAGAAGTGTGGGAATTGGTTCTCCGCGAAGAATGCGGACAACAAATGGTCGATCTCCTCAAACAATTACGCGACTTATGTTCTCCCGAAGGACAAGCTACCGATAATCAAGCTTCCTCCGTATTCAGCTTAATTGCAAAATTGAACATTAATGAAGCAATTAGAGCCGCTCGGGGATTTGCGCTGTATTTTCAGTTAATAAACATCGTAGAACAGGATTACGAACAAAAGCAGCAGTTAACTCGCTATGAAGAAGATAAGGAATCGGGAGATAAGGAAACTTTACCCGATATTATTTATTCGAGCAATCAACAGGTAGAAGATGTTCATCTCAACGATGGGGTAAATGCAGATTTACTAGCTAAAAGTTGGCAAGCTAAACCATCACCCAAAAATAAAGGAACGTTTGCCGAACTATTTCCTAAGCTATTTAAACTAAACGTGCCGCCTGCACAAATTCAACGTTTAATTGCTCAATTAGACGTGCGTTTAGTGTTTACGGCTCACCCTACCGAAATTGTCCGCCCCACCATCCGCGACAAACAGCGGCGAGTCGTAGATTTACTACAAAAATTAGATTCATCGGAAAAGTCCCTGGGAAATACCGCAGCACAAGTATATTCTTGGGAAACAACTCAACTTCGCTCTCAATTACTCGAAGAGATTCGTTTGTGGTGGCGTACCGATGAACTGCATCAGTTTAAACCCAGCGTGCTTGATGAAGTAGATTACGCGCTGCACTACTTCCAAGAAGTGTTGTTTGATGCAACTCCTCAACTGTACGAGCGTCTAAAGTATGCTTTAAATACGACCTTCTCTCGACTTGAACCACCTAGCAAGAGCTTTTGTCAATTTGGTTCTTGGGTAGGTTCCGATCGAGACGGAAACCCATCGGTAACTCCAGAAATCACCTGGCAGACTGCTTGCTATCAACGCCATATGGTGTTGGAAAAATATATTAAATCTGCTAGAGAATTAATTGAATTATTAAGTATATCGCTACATTGGAGCGATGTTCTACCGGACTTATTAGAATCCTTAGAAGTCGAACAGTCCCAAATGAGTGAAGTTTACGATGCATTAGCTTTACGTTATCGTCAAGAGCCTTATCGCTTAAAACTTGCTTATGTTGTTAAACGATTGGAAAATACGCAACAGCGCAATTGGGCATTGCGAAAACGCGAGATAATTGACGAAAAAGCTCCAATCTACCATTCGACTTCCGACTTTTTAGCCGATTTAAGGTTAATTCAGCGTAACTTGTCAGAAACAGGTTTAAAGTGTCACCAGTTAGAAACTCTCCTGACTCAAGTTGAAATTTTTGGCTTTAATTTAACTCAGTTAGATATTCGGCAAGAATCAACTCGTCACAGCGATGCCATTGGCGAAATTCTCGAATATTTAGGAATTTTGGAGACGAAATATGATGACTTGCCCGAAGAAGACAAAATTGCTTGGTTAACCACAGAACTGCAAACCAGAAGACCTCTAATCCCCGCACAGCTACCGTTTTCAGACAAAACCAACGAAATCGTCGAAACGATACGCCTAGTGCGATCGCTGCAAGTTGAATTTGGCTGCAACATTTGCCAAACCTACATTATCAGTATGTGTCGCTCTGTTAGCGATGTACTAGAAGTATTGCTGTTAGCCAAAGAAGCAGGACTTTACGATCCAGGAACGGCGGTAGGTACAATTAGAGTCATCCCCTTGTTTGAAACGGTAGAAGATTTACAAGGTTCGAGGCAAGTTATGAAAGACTTGTTTTCTCTGCCGCTTTATCGTGCTTTACTCGCGGGTGGATATGCAGCTTATGAGCAGCAGATTAAGGCACAAGAGGACGAAGAAAGGGGACAAGGAGAAAAGGAGACAAGGGGACAAGAAAATTCTTCTACTTTAAATCCCAACTTGCAGGAAATAATGTTGGGGTATTCCGATAGTAATAAAGACTCCGGTTTCCTCAGCAGTAATTGGGAGATTCACAAAGCTCAGAAATCATTGCAGCAAATCGCCGAAGAATACGGCTTAGGCGTGCGAATATTCCACGGTAGAGGTGGTTCCGTAGGACGCGGCGGCGGTCCTGCTTACGAAGCAATTTTGGCCCAACCTGGTAAAAGTATCAATGGGCGAATCAAAATTACCGAACAAGGAGAAGTTTTAGCTTCTAAATACTCCCTACCAGATTTAGCGCTATACAATCTTGAAACAATTACTACCGCAGTAATTCAAGCCAGCTTATTACGTACCGGGTTTGACGACATCGAACCTTGGAACGAAATCATGGAAGAATTAGCAGCGCGATCGCGTTCCCACTATCGAGATTTAATCTACGAGCAACCCGATTTTATTGATTTTTTCAATGAAGTAACTCCCATCGAAGAAATCAGTCAGTTACAAATCAGTTCTCGTCCCGCTCGTCGCCCTTCTGGGAAAAAAGGTTTAAGTAGCTTGCGAGCAATTCCTTGGGTATTTAGCTGGACGCAAACTAGATTTTTGCTACCTGCTTGGTATGGAGTCGGTACGGCTTTGCAAGAGTTTCTCAATGAAGCACCTGATGAACATATACAGTTACTTCAGTGTTTTTACCGTAAGTGGCCATTTTTCAAAATGGTGATTTCCAAAGTAGAAATGACTTTAGCGAAAGTTGATTTACAGATGGGAAGACATTATGTAGATGAACTATCAAAAGCCGAAGATATACAGCGTTTCAATGGAGTGTACAACCAAATTTCCAGCGAATACTACTTGACAAAAAATTTGGTTTTACAAATTACCGGGCACGAAAAACTCTTGGATGGAGATCCAGTTTTACAACGTTCCGTACAGTTGAGAAATGGTACTATTGTACCTTTAGGATTTATCCAAGTTTCCTTACTCAAACGTTTGCGCGACAGCAAAAGCAATGCAACTTCTGGAATAATTCACTCGCGTTACAGCAAAGGAGAATTACTCAGAGGAGCGCTGTTAACTATTAACGGAATCGCTGCCGGAATGAGAAATACTGGTTGATGGGAATTGGGGATTGGG
>CAYMZW010000648.1:0-3523 GCA_964395005.1 uncultured Rivularia sp. | reverse complement strand
AGAAACGAATGTATCGGAAGTAGAAACATCAGATGCTGTTGCTACTGGGGAAGATGTAATATCTAAAGTTGAAACAGAAGTCGAAACAGAAGAAATATCCGAGCCAGCAGCACCGTTGTCTTTCTTAGATAGAGCCAGAGCCGAACGAGAAGCTAGGCAGGAAAGGTTGGTTGCAAGTGCTATAGAAGTACCGGATACTTCGGAGGTAGAACAGCCAGCGGCAGTATCGAGCGATACTAGCGAACTTGAAGAAACAGCGGACGTACTTCCATTTGATGAAGGCTTTTTATGGTCTACTGAAGTCTTAGCAGCACAAGGTAGACGTGCCGAAGATGTATCAATTGAAGAAATTAATTGGCTCAAAAAGCTGCGGCAAGGTTTAGATAAAACTCGTCGTAGTGTAGTTAACCAGCTTAAAGCCATTGTCGGAAAAGGGCCGTTAAATGCAGATGCGGTAGATGAAATTGAAGCTTTATTACTGCAAGCCGATGTAGGTATAGAAGCAACTGATTATATTATCAATGCTTTGCAGGAAAAACTACGTCAAGAAGCTTTACCACCTGAAGAAGGTATTGCTTATTTGAAGAAAATTCTGCGGGATATTTTAGATAAGCCGCTGCAAGAATCACCAGAATCTGCTGTTTTTACTCCAGATAAAGAAAGTTTCAATATTTGGTTGATGACTGGGGTTAATGGTGCAGGTAAAACTACTACCATCGGTAAAATAGCTCATCTGGCAAATAAATCTGGTTATAAATGTTTGATTGGCGCAGCTGATACCTTCCGAGCCGCAGCAGTGCAGCAGGTGAAGGTTTGGGGAGAAAGAAGCGGCGTTGAAGTGATTGCAAACCCAGGGAAAAATACAGATCCAGCAGCAGTTGTGTTTGATGCGATCGCCGCTGCCCAGTCGCGAAATACCGAATTATTACTAGTAGATACCGCAGGTAGATTGCAAAATAAGAAAAATTTAATGGAGGAACTAAGTAAAATCCGGCGAATAATTAAGAAAAAAGCTCCGGATGCCAAAGTAGAATCACTGTTGGTTCTAGACGCTACATTAGGTCAAAATGGATTGCGACAAGCGGAAGTATTTTCCCAAGCTGCCGAACTTAGCGGTGTAGTTTTAACAAAACTAGATGGAACTGCCAAAGGAGGAGTTGCTCTTGCGGTGGTACAACAGCTAGGTTTACCGATTCGCTTTATCGGGGCTGGTGAAGGTATGGAAGATTTACGTCCTTTTTCCAGTTACGAATTTGTGGAAGCATTGCTCAGCGGTTAAGCAGGTTCATCGTTACCCTTTAATCGGTTATACAAAGCAATAATCCATATAGAGGCTTACGCAGGATACATTCAATCAAAGCGTAAGTCTTTGTTTTGCGGTGGTATTTATTCAAAATCTTGCAAAATTTTTCAAGAATAATTGGGAATTATTCCACTTATATGTTATCTTCCCTCACAGATGGGGGAAAGATATTTGTACTGGTTGAGCTATAGGAAAATTTTACACTTGTTAAATGTTTACTTGTTAGCTATACCTACAAACATATTCTTAGGAGGAAATACAAGATAAAAATGCGATCGTTCAAGAAAATATCTCAACTGAGTTTTAATTTTAAAGTCTTACGGTATACTTTACCCCTTACTTGATAGGGAATTTTGTTCTCCTAAATCGTACTGCTAATAACATTTTAATTGATTGATTTACCTTGATAGAATTAGGAGCGTAGTCTCTAATTTATAAAGGATATGACCCCATATGGTACAGACCTAAATTAACAATAGAAAATTGCATATAGCGGTAATAGTTGAAGATGTATATTTTTTATATCCGAAGGTATATGATTTGATAATCAAGTTATGAAAAGATTAAATATTTGCGATTGGATAGAAATATTCCGAGCGGGAAAAAAATTGGTATTAAACTCCAAATCCCTGCAAAGAAGAAATGAATACAAATTAACAAAACAAATCAAACAAGAAAATAGTTATAAAAATTACTCTAATTGTCTTTCTACTCTTGCTAAACTTGTAAACCTTGTCTCAATATGGTTTAGCATTACTTTGTCATTGTTTGAAAAATCAATTTTCTGCTAACCGTCAAATTATAAAGAGCAATATAATACAATCGCCTGTGTCTCAACTGCCTTCCCAACCAGCTAATAATAATAGCAGTGCCCCAACAGATGTCACTCCAGTGGTGGCACTCAAAGAACTTGTGGCACGGCTGCATCGGGAGCAGAATAAAATCCAAGATTTACTTTCGTCTTTAGGATTTGCTCTGCGGAGTTTCAATAACTTAAATCAGTTTTTGGAATTAATACCGCTGATGGCAACTAGAGTAACGGATGCTGATGGCAGCGCCTTGTTTCTTTACAAACCAAACGGTCAAGTTCGATTAGAACAGCTACATTGGCAAGATAGCAGCCAGCGCAAAAGTATACGTAAGGCATTAGAAGCGCTCACCAGTCAAATTTCTCTGCCAACAAACGCGACACCGTTAGCAACCGCGACTGGTATGTTAGATGCTCATATGCATCGTTGTTTGGGACCAGATATGCAAGCTTTTGGTACTGCAATTCTGGTTAAACACAAGGAACGTGGGTGGCTCTACGTTTTAAGCAGGGACCCCGAATATACCTGGACAGAAACCAGACAAAAGTTAGTACGCTTAGTAGCCGATCAAACCGCAGTTGCAATTGAAAATGATGAATTGGGAGTCGAATTACGTAAGAAAGAACGTCTCGATCAAGAATTAGAAATTGGTGCAGAAATCCAACGACGGCTCTTGCCTCGTCAATGCCCGGATATTCCCGGTGTAGCTTTAGCTGCTAGATGTAAACCAGCAAATCATGTCGGGGGAGATTATTACGACTTTATCCCCACAAATCATAATTTGACGATCAAAGGAAAAGACACTAGTGATGCCGAAGCCAATCGTTGGGCTATGGTTATCGGGGATGTGATGGGTAAAGGCGTACCAGCCGGTTTGATTATGACGATGATGCGAGGAATGTTACGGGGTGAGGTATTACACCTAAATTCTCCAGCCCGAATTCTGCAAAACTTGAATCGAGTTATGTATGCAGATTTGGATAATTCCAGTCGCTTTATTACGTTATTTTATTCAGAATACGACCCGCAAAAACGGCTTTTATCTTATAGCAATGCCGCACACAATCCTCCTTTGTGGTGGCACGCTGCAACCAAAACCGTCAGCAGATTAGATACCAATGGAATGCTGATCGGTTTAGAAGCTAACAGTCAGTACGAAAACGGTCAGGTATATTTAGAGCCAGGGGATACGATTATTTATTACACTGACGGATTAACTGATGCAGCTTCCCCTTCCGGCGAACGTTTTGATGAAGAAAACCTGATAGTTGCTTTTAATAACGCTTGCAGAAATTATAAAGGACCACAAGAAATACTTGATTGTCTATTTAATACAATTAAGCAATTCATCGGTTCGGATAGACAAAACAACGATGATATGACTTTAGTTGTTTTGCAAGCGCGATGAATT
>CAYMZW010000647.1:0-3528 GCA_964395005.1 uncultured Rivularia sp. | reverse complement strand
TTTCAATTCACTTGTTTAATTGTATTTTTAGCATACTAAGTACTGAAGAACCAAAAAAGTTAAACTTAGCTACAAAATATTATCTTTCAACGATTGCCAAAGTATTGAACCTTGCGGAAAGACTAAAAAAGAATCCGCGATTGTCAAAATGGAAGTTATTGATGGTTCAACATCTGGAGATACTTGAATCATAAGCAACAGCGAATAGAGTATAATACTTAGCAACAAAGATCAATTTTGCTATAGGTAAAATACACCCTAAGAGGCTAGAAAATATCAGGTTTTTATGTATTAATAATTCTTGTTAGTTTATTGTAAAGTTATTAGGTTGATATGTTTTCTGATGGAAATCATGCACTTCTATCGCGAAAGATAACTAATGCTTTTAGAATACAGGTAACTGGTATGTTTCGTGAAACATATAATTTAAATCAATCCTTAAACTTCTCAAACAAAAATCTTCAAGGTCGTTCTTTTAAGGACCAAAATCTCGAAGGTGTAGACTTTTCTGGCTCCGATATCCGAGGTGCAAATTTTGCTGGGGCTAATCTTACAAATGCAGACTTGAGTGATACAAAAGCAGGATTAACCAACTATTGGACAATTGTATCATTTTTGTTGGCATTAGTAACAGGATTTTTAATGGGTTCTATTGCTTATACTAATTGTAAATTATTATACAGTGGGATTTACAATAACCAGATTGTTGGTGCCATTGCTCTGACTGGATGTATAACCTTTTTAATTGTTTCTCTTAGGGAAGGGTTTGCGAATGCCTTCATTAAGGTTCTGGCAACAATCGCAGCTATTGGTATTTTGCCTGGAATTATTTCTGTTGCTTTCAATCTAGGAGAACTTGGCGATATTGCTCTTAATGCTGCATATAATCTTGTTCTAAATATTTTTGCTGCTATTATTATTACTTTTTTTCTAACTTTCATGATTACTGTTACTAACACTAATGCAGTAATTAACTCTTTAATTATTTCAGTTATAACGGCAATTTCTATTCCTGTATTAGATAATGAGGTAATTGCTAATCCTATTGCTCAAAATGGCTGGTTTGCAATTACTATTACTGCCGGAATTGCTGTTTTAATAATGCTTTTATGTGCCGATATTAGCAGACGTGTTTTAGCAGGTGATGATAATCACGCTTTTATTCGGAGGATTGCGATCGCCATCGCTGCTATCGATGGTACAAATTTTCGAGAAGCTAACTTAAGTGGAGCTAATTTTACTGGAACTAACTTAAGAAATACTGTTTTTATTAAAGCTACCTTAACCCATACTATTTGGCATAAGGCAAAATTAGGGCTTGCCAGATTGGATAATACCATATTAGATAATCCTGCGGTTCGAGATTTATTAGTTAATAAAAATCCTTATATTAACTCTTATGAAAATGCTTGCCTTGAAGGAGCTTACCTTGTTGGTTTAGACCTGAAATATGTAAATTTCAAGAATGCGAATCTAAGTAAAGCAAACTTGATGGGAGCTAACCTGAGTAATGCTAATTTTACTGAAGCTAATTTACAAACAGCTAATTTACAAACAGCTAATTTAGAAGATTCTACTCTTACTAAAATTCAAGCAATAGGAACTGATTTTACACAAGCTTATTTTACTGGTGCTTGTGGTTTAGAAACTTGGAATATTGATGGTACAACAAAGCTCGATGGGGTAAATTGTCGCTTCGTTTATCTTGATGAAAACCCTAAAATAAAACAGAACAAACGTCCTCAGAGTGGTGAATTTTCAGCGGGAGAATTTACCAAGTTTTTTCAAGTGGTGGTTAATACCGTAGATTTAATTTTTCGTAACGGTTTGGATTTGGAAGCTTTATGTGCAACTCTTAAAGATGTACAAGCTAAACAAAATACCCCACTAAAAATTCAAAATATTGAAAATAAAGGTCAGGGATTTGTTGTTGTCAAAGTGAGTGTTTCAGAACAAGCGGATAAAACTAAAATTCATAGCGAGTTGAAGCAAAGCTATCAACAGCAACTCAAACTTATAGAAGCAAGACATCAAGCAGAATTACAAGGTAAACAAGAGCAAATTGAAATCTATAGACAACAAGCTGCTCAAATGACAGAAATTACCAAGCTTTTGGCAGCACAAGATGCTCGCAAACCTCAAATTCAAGTACAAGCAGATAAATTAGTTGTGCTTATTATAGGTGAAGGTGATTTTGCAAACGGCTTTCCCGTCACCGCACAAATTTGGACAAATGAGCATCCACGTCCCATAACTTTTACGAGTAAACTACCAGCAGAACCGAAAATTCCGCAATTATATCAACGATGTCAACAACTATATCGCTCTCAGCAATGGTTTGCACGTATCACCTTATATGAAGAAGATTGTATTACTAATTTTTCTATCCACGAATTAGTAAATTATGCTCGCGAGTTGGAAGAATCTCTTAATCATTGGCTGAATTCCCAACCATTTTCTTTAATTGAAAAAGAATTACGCGCAAAACTGATACCATCTGAAGAAGTAGCAGTTATTATTCAAACCAAAAATATTCAACTGCAATCTCTTCCCTGGCATCTTTGGAATTTTTTTGAACATTACCAACAAACCGAAGTTGCCTTATCACCTATAGGTAACAGAAAAGAGAAATTTGTGCCTCAGAGAAATCAAATTAGAATATTGACAATCTTGGGCAATAGTGCGGGAATTGATGTAAAAGCTGATAGGTTAGTCTTACAGAACTTATTAAATGTTGAAACAACATTTCTTGTCGAACCAACGCGCAAAGAGCTACATGAATACCTTTGGGATGAGCAAGGCTGGGATATTCTTTGTTATTCGGGACATAGTTTTACTCAAGCAGATGGAAGCATAGGAAGTATGTTACTCAATCAAACCGATTTGCTGACGATTCGAGAATTAAAAAACGCATTAAAAAAAGCAATTGAACGCGGTTTGCAATTAGCCATTTTCAACTCCTGCGATGGTTTGGGATTGGCTAGAGAGTTAGGAGATTTGTACATTCCCCAAATGATAGTTATGCGAGAAGCTGTACCCGATAAAGTAGCACAGGAGTTTTTGAAATATTTTCTGAGTGCTTTTTCTAGTGGTAAGTCTTTGTATACTTCAGTGCGAGAAGCACGAGAAAGATTGGAAAGCTTGGAAGATGAGTTTCCCTACGCAAGTTGGCTACCAATGATTTTTCAAAATAGTGCTGAGGTGGGAATGAGTTGGGGGAACTCGCAAAGGTAGTTTCATTATTTGATTAAAATAATTGATTTTTTGAAAATCTTTTCACACTGTACATTATCTGAATGCATCAAACCAATCGCAATAAAATTATCATATTCCCTTCTTATCAACAAATTCAAGCTGCAATAGACTGGTTACAAAAACATTTTCACTCAAACCTAGATTTAGAATACGCTCTCAATCTTGTTATTCAAGGTAAAATTAATCCTCAAGAAACTGGAGAATTAATTGCTATTTCTTACAAACCATCCATAACTCACAGAGTAACTCCGGATAATATTCAAGGAGTAATGA
>CAYMZW010000646.1:0-3536 GCA_964395005.1 uncultured Rivularia sp. | reverse complement strand
CAGTGAACAGTGAGCAGTGAACAGTGAACAGTGAGCAGTGAACAATTATCAATAACAATAAGCAACCCCTGTAAAAGGGCGATCGCTATGGGTTCAATTTCTCTATCGGAGAATAATATGCAATGCTTGTGAGTATCAGCGCAGTATGGAAATTGATAATTGATAACTGATAATTGATAATTGATAACTGATAATTGATAATTGATAACTGAAAAGAGCAAGAATTATGATTTTGCCTGGAGCAACCGTTCGCGTTAAGAACCCCGCAGATACCTATTACCGTTTTGAAGGGCTTGTACAACGAGTCAGCGACGGTAAGGTAGCTGTTCTGTTTGAAGGTGGTAATTGGGATAAATTGATTACCTTCAGATTCAGTGAGTTAGAAACTGTAGATCCCACAGCAGGACGCAAAAAAGGATAATAAATTAGTTAAGAGTTAGAGTTAAGAGTTAGAGTTAAGAGTTTTGTATTATTTGTTATTATTCTTTAACTGATAATTCCTCGCTCATAACTCATAACTCATAACTCACAACCGTTATTTACTTATGCGCCTTCCTTTACCGCAGTTTAGTAACAACAATCGTCATCCTAATCACTTTGCCGAGGTGATTGAAACTTCTAGCTGTGATTTTTTAGCTCAGTGTTTAGACCCAGAAGATTTGAGCTTCCCTGCAATGCCTCCTTTCGGTAGCTGGGTGTGTTCGGTAGACGAAGAATCAGCAAATAAAGTGTTTGCCGTTGTGTTTCATGCAACCACAATGCCCATAGATTCCGTACATAGACCTGTAGCTTTAGGTTTATCACTGCAAGATTTACGAGAGGAACAGCCTCAAATATTCGCCATGCTAAAAACCGAATTCCGCGCAGCAATTGTCGGATTTGAGCAGGAGCAAGGTAATCAAATATATCAGTATCTACCACCTCGACCGCCCCAGATTCATCAAGCGGTTCATCGATGCGAATCAGAAGAGGTGCTAAAATTCACTGATAAATTTGATTTTTTACAAACCTTACTTTCGGTTAATGGTGCCCCAGTTGAAGCTTTGAGCGCAGCCGCAATTCGGGATGTATACCAGTTACGCAAAGCTGACCGACAATGGTTAGTAGAAGCCGGACGTTACTTAAGCGTATTGCTTAAAGATGATTATGACCGTTTGCGATTCATTTTGAATCAAATACATCCGTAGATAGTTCATTTATAAACTATTTTTAAGGTATTCTAGATATAATTTTTGATTTTTTTTTTGATTTTTTTTAATTATTTCTAGTAACAAGTTTCCTTTGCCCCCAAAGGTTTATTTAATATTTTGTATTTAAAAAAGCTATTAAAGTTCTGTACACCATAACTGCGATTGCAGCAGCAAATAGCACATTTTTGCTTTGTAGGCAATACATAAAAGATGTTACTTTTAGAGCGAATTGCAGTATTACCATACAGTCAACTTATTGAAAACGAACCAATTATTCCCTTCGCGATTTTACTGGTAGTTATTTTAGTCGTACCTATTATATTTGAACGATTGCGACTACCAGGATTAATTGGTTTGATTTTATCAGGAATATTAATTGGTCAGTCTGGCTTCCATTTATTCAAGATAGATAATTCGGTTTGGCAATTTTTATCAACTATTGGTTTAGCTTATGTATTGTTTGTAGCAGGTTTAGAAGTTGATTTAGAACAGTTGAGTCGTCAGCGAAATCGTGCTTTAGGTTTTGGCAGTTTTGCCTTCTGCGTGCCTTTGGTTCTGGGAACTTTAATCGGAAGAGTTTTTGGATTTGATTGGTTCGGCTCAATATTAATTGGCTCTTTGCTGTCTTCTTATACCCTTTTGGCCTATCCGATTATTAATCGTTTGGGATTAACTAATCATGAAGCTGTAGGTGTAACAATTGGAGCAAGCATTTTTACCGATATTGCGACATTGTTGACCTTAGCTGTATGCGTTGCAATACATTTACAACAGTTTAATATTTGGCAAACTATTGCATTACTAGGTTGGTTGGCCGTCTACTGTGTTGTAGTTTTGGTAGGTTTCGATTGGGTTGGCAAAGAATTCCTGCGAAGAACGGGAGAAGATGAAGGTAGCCAATTTTTATTTGTACTTACAGCAGTATTTTTAGCCGCTTTAATAGCTCAATTAATTGGTATACAAACAATTATTGCAGCCTTTTTTGCTGGATTGGCGGTCAATGAAGTTATTGGAGATGGGCCAGTCAAACAAAAGATTGTGTTTGTAGGTAGCGTGCTATTTATTCCAATTTTCTTTGTCGATCTTGGTTTAAAGTTGAATTTACCAGCCTTTTTGGAAAATATCGGTTTGGTTTGGTTGACGCTATCTCTCGTGTGTGTTTTAGTCACGAGTAAGTTTATTGCGGCATTATTAACAAAATTAATTTATCGCTACAATTGGCGTGAAGCATTAACAATGTGGTCGATAAGCCTACCTCAAGTAGCAGTCACCTCTTGTGTAACTTTTGTAGGATATCAAGCAAAATTATTAAATTCAGAAGTTTTCAATAGCGTTATAGTTTTGGTCATCGCAACTTCATTTATTGGGCCAATAATTACCAGTCGAGCAGCACGAGGCTTAAACTCTTCATTACTAAAGCAGCAAGAAACAGCAACATATGTACCATCCGAGCAAATAGATAACCCTTTTAGCATCATAGTACCCGTTTATAATCCTGCAACCCAGCAGCATTTAATGGAAATGGCTGCATTATTAGCCAATCAAGCTCAGGGCAAAATTATGCCTTTAGCAATAGCCACCGCAACAGCGAGCATGGATGCACCCCAGTTAGAACACTCGCTACGAAGAAGCGAAAGATTGTTGAACAAGGCTACAGCATTAAGTCGCTTCCTAGATGTAGAAGCAGAACCATTATTACGAATCGATGACGCTTTTGCTCAAGGAATTAGTAGAACTGCCAGAGAAAAAAAGGCAAACTTGATTGTTATGGGCTGGGGTAAGCGTACTGGGTTTAAAGCGCGTTTATTCGGTAACGTAATTGATGGCGTGTTGTGGGCAAGTCATTGCCCGGTAGCTGTTACTCGTCTTGTTGAATCACCTTCCAAAATTCAGCGCATCCTAGTTCCAATCGAAAACTTAACCGCACCGATATTACAGCCCTTGCAGTTTGCAACTTTATTAGGGGAATCAAATCAAGCTCAAGTTACCGTACTTAACGTGTGCGATCGCCGTACTAGTTCGAGCAAAATATCTCATCGGCGATCGCAACTCTCCCTACTAGTATCTAAATTAGGTTTATCCAATCCACCAGAAGTTCAAATTATCGCTCATGAAAATGTTGCTCAAGCAATCTTGCAAGCAGCCAGACTATACGATTTAGTCGTTTTACCTTTTATTCGCAATCGTACTATTCCTGGGGGATTAGCTATTAGTGATGTCACAACTCAGTTAGCTTCTCAATTAACTTGCTCTATTGTCATGCTCGGAGAACCATCGCAGCGTACCAATAATGCCACTGTCAAAGCTGGTTATCCCAGCAGTCAACCAGTTACCAGTTATCAGTGA
>CAYMZW010000645.1:0-3538 GCA_964395005.1 uncultured Rivularia sp. | reverse complement strand
GATCAGTCGAGAGCGCGTTGTCAAAAGTTTAGAATTTATCCAAGACTCAATTGTAATTTGCTTGTGTATCGGTTTATTTAGCTTCATGGTGCTTGAGGTGAGAGATATGTTTCTCTCTTTGCTTCCACCTTTAGAGATTCAACCTGTTACTGCCGATATTTTGTTTCTGCTGATTTTGGTTGAGTTATTCCGACTGCTGATTATTTACTTGCAGGAACATCGAGTATCTATTGGGGTAGCCGTTGAAGTTTCCATAGTTTCCGCATTGCGAGAAATCATTGTTAAAGGTGTACTAGAAATAGGTTGGACTCAAGTTTTAGCAACTTGTGCCTTTTTATTAGTGCTGGGAGTACTATTAGTTCTCCGAGTTTGGCTACCTCCCACTTTCAATGGCATCGATCCCGAACAAGCAGTATCTCAACGCTATAAGAATCGACAAGCTAAATCGGAATTAGTAGAAACTAATGGGCGTTAACAGTTAGCAGTGAGCAGTTAACAGTGAGCAGTGATACCTCGTTCCCAGACTCTGGGCTGGGAATGTACTTCGAGAGGCTCTGCCTCTTGTCAAAGCTTTGGAGGCAGAGCCTCCCAGGATCGGTTCCCAGCCTAGAGGCTAGGAACCAGTCATTAAATACCAAATACCAAATACCAAATTTAATCCAAAATTGATTATGTCAACTACTACCACAACCACAAACCGTAAAAGAGATGTCCAAGTTGCTGAAATTGGACAAGATACGACAGTTTTGCGATCGCGAACTTGGGAACGATTAAAATTTGAGGTTGAATACTCGCGTCAAAAGGGAACTACAGCCAATTCTTATCTGATCCAAGCTGATAAAAAAGCTTTAATCGATCCTCCCGGTAAATCTTTTACTGAAATTTATCTTGAGGAATTAAAGCAACATATAGACCTTACTACCCTAGATTACATTATTCTGGGTCATGTCAACCCGAACCGTAGAGCGACTTTGGAAGCATTGCTGCCTATTGCTGCGAACGCTACTTTAATTTGTTCTCGCCCTGCTGCTAATGCCCTCAAAGCCGCTTTTCCTGAGTGGGAATCGCGGATTCAAACCGTGCGCTCGGAGGATACTTTAGATTTAGGAGGGGGACACAATTTAACATTTGTGAGCATACCTACTCCTCGTTGGGCTGATGGGCTTTGTACTTATGATTCTGCGACGAATATTCTTTATACAGATAAATTGTTTGGCGCTCATATCTGCGAAGATACTTTATCTGATAAAAACTGGAAAAGTTTAGATGCGGAACGTCGTTACTATTTTGACTGTCTCCACGCACCCCAAGCCAAACAAGTTGAAGCTATTTTAGACAAGATTGCGGTTTTTCCTGCTAAAACCTACGCTCCCGGTCATGGCCCAATTGTTAGTCATAGCGTCAGTAGATTTACTTACGATTACCAGCAATGGTGCCAGAATCAAAAATCTCAAGAATTGAGTGTTGCTTTACTTTATGCTTCCGCTTATGGAAATACAGCGATTTTAGCCGGGGCGATCGCCAATGGTTTAATTGAAAATGGAGTGAATGTAGAACTGGTTAACTGTGAATTAGCAGATACTGAGGAGATTACCCGGATTGTCGAAGCTTGCGATGGCTTAATTATTGGTTCACCTACATTGGGTGGACATGCACCGACTCAAATTCAAACCGCTTTAGGAATAATTCTGTCAAAAGCTGCGAAAACCAAATTAGCGGGAGTATTTGGCTCCTATGGTTGGAGTGGGGAAGCAGTTGATTTAATAGAAAACAAATTTAAAGATGCCAATTATCGTTTAGGATTTGAATCAATTCGAGTTCGTTTCACTCCTACACCTGAAATTCTCAAACAGTGTATTAAATCTGGTGGATTATTTGCCGAAAACTTGAAAAAAGATAAGAAACTGCGTAGCTCCCGTCAAGTTGTTACAGAAACCCATATAGATCGTACCGAACAAGCAGTAGGGCGGATTATAGGTTCATTGTGTGTAGTAACAAGTCGCGACGAAGACACTCACAAAGGTGTTTTAACTTCTTGGGTATCTCAAGCCAGCTTTAATCCACCGGGAATAATGATTGCGATTGCTGACGAACAAAATGCAGATTTGATATCTAATCTTAACGATAATTTTGTACTAAATATCCTTAAAGAAGGTAGAAATGTCCGCCGATATTTTTCTCGTCAAAGTACATTAGGGGACAATCCATTCGTCAATCTTTCCACCAAAACCGCTGACAATGGTTGTCTTGTTCTCAACGAAGCATTATCTTACTTAGAATGCACCGTACAAAATAGAACCAAATGCGGAGAAAGATGGTTAATTTATGCCGTAATAGATAACGGTGAAGTCTTAGAAGATGAAGGATTAACTGCCGTCGAGCATCGGAAATCGGGGAGTTATTATTAATAATATGGGACTTTTTGAAGCCTATTGTTAAGCCCCAATTTTTAAGGGGGGTTGGGGGGATCTGTATGTTTTAACTATAAGTTTCTACTATCGTTCCCAGGCTCCAGCCTGGGAATGCAGTGGCAGAAGGCTCAACCGAAGGTTTATGAGGCAGAGCCTCTGAAAATATGTCCCCAGGCAGAGCCTGGAAGTAAAGTAAAAAAAAATAAAGACTAAGAATACTTTTCACTTAATAATCCATTTTCGCCAATCAACATTATTCTCTTCGCATGGTTGATATAATTCCGGCTTTCGGGATGCAAGTACTTCAGCAATCGTTTGCATGGATTTAGTTTTACTCGGTATAGAAAATTCAGAATTAGGGTTATAGACATCGGGATGATGCCAATTATCTAGTTGAATAATTTGAGTTAATTGAGCCGGTACTATTTCTCTAAATTCTGTTTGTGTTGCTAAAATTTTTGTCCGATATTTTTCTACAAGATGAATCATCAAGTCAAAATCAATATAATCTGATAAATGAGGATTTCTTTCAACTTCATTTGAATCGATCGTAAATTGTTCGCCGCGAATCATTACTGATATAGATTCGGGAATATCTTCTTGATTATCTTCTAATTCACCTAAAGGATACTTCACTGGAAAATAAGTAACAAAAGGTTCGTTTATCAACAGACGGCTTCCAAAGGCAAAAACCATCAGCACTGGTTCAACACCATTTAAGCTATACCAACTAACCACTTGTTCGATCGTCAAAGCCCAATCTCGATCGTTTCTAAATCCGGTGAGACGAGCAGTTACCATATCGTAATTCATATTATCAAAACCTGGAAAATCTAAGTTCCCGGCAGCTTTGTCCAACCAGTTAAGAATATCTTCTGTAGTAAAATTTTTCATCTGATATCAAATATATTTTCTTAAAATATCATTCAGCGCTAATAACTACATTAATCTTTCACTAAAATTGTTATTTATATATAATATACATTAAGAATTATATTAGATTTACAACTATGATTAATCCCCGCGAAATCTACGATTTAATGTTAGATTATGGCAATAAAGAGACACAAATAAAAGAAATAATCATCGGTTTAACTTGGACTTTATGTTTAACTGAAGGTGCGGGT
>CAYMZW010000644.1:0-3545 GCA_964395005.1 uncultured Rivularia sp. | reverse complement strand
ACTTGAAATAAAGCAAATAAAACAATTACGTCGCTTCGATTGTGATATACAAATTATTATGAATCATGATGGGTTTGATACAATTCGCCATCAAATAATAATAAAGTTTTTGTAAAGTTAATAGTGAATAAAAGCGACGTTAAAATATTTAAAATATCAAGCCTAAACAGGTAAAGATTAATTTATTTTTATAGAAATATAAATGATGAAAGAATAATTTTTTTTGAAGTTTATCTACAGCTTTGATGATTATGATGGTTAGAAGCCGAGTTTTTGACGAAAATTATCGTCAAACTTTGCCGTATTCCAATTTAAAGCAGATTTTACCTGTTTTATAGTTAAATTTTTTGCACCTCTAAGATCGGCATTATTTAATTTGCTATCAGTAAGGTTTGTTTGGCTGAAATTAGCATTACTCAAATCAGCATTGCTAAGATTAGCATTACTCAAATCGGCATTACTAAGGTTAGCATTTTTCAGGTTAGCTCCATCAAGATTGGCACGATTAATTTGAGCATTTTTCAAATTAGCATCATTAAAGTTAACATTTATTAGATTTGAATCGGTAAGATCGGTATTACTAAGGTTAGCATTTTTTAAGTAAGCGCTGTCAAAATTTGTAAGACAAAGATTTGCATTTCTCAGATTTGCATTCTCCAGATTAGTAGAAGTTAAGTTATGAGCATTAAGATCGGCTCCAGGAACAATCAAGTATGTTTGGTGATTACCAATATAAAAATTATCAGGGAAGTGAGTTTTATCATCGCGTAAACAATGCCAGAATTTAGCACCACTAAGATTAGCACCTTTGAAATTAGTTCCTCTAAGGTTTGCATCTCTAAAGTCTGCTTTTCTTAAATCTGCCCCTGTAAAGTTAGCATTTTTAAGGTTAGCACCTTTGAGATCTGCATCATAAAGATAGCAACCGGATAAATTGGCATTACTTAAATCCGTTTTTGCAGAAATCAAATACATCGAGTGATCGTGACGGGTAAAATGTAGAGGAAATTTAGTTTTTTCGTTGTATAAACAACCTTTGAAATCGGTACCGTCTAATTTTGCATTACTAAGATCGGCACCTCTCAAATCAGCACCGTTTAGTTTTGCATTACTAAGATCGGCATTATTAAGGTGAGTACCTTTTAATTGAGCCTTTCTCAAATCGGCACCACTTAAATCAGCTTTTTTAAGATCGATACCATTAAATTGCATACCTCTAAGATCGGCCGTTTGAAGCATTGCACTTTCATAAATAAAGTACATATGATGTTCTTCTGGCTCGAATTTATCAGGGAATTCAGTTTTTAAGTCGTATAAACTGCCATTAAACTTGGCATTTGTGAGGTGAGCATCTTTAAAATTGACTTCTCTTAAATCCGATTTGCTTAAATTTACACCCTGAAGATTTGCATGATTCAAATCAGCTTTTCTTAAATTTGTATTACTGATATTAGCATCGTTTAAATTAGCATCATAAAGTTTAGAAAGCTGTAAATCTAATCCACTCAAATTAACTTCGGGAGAAATTTGGTACATATAACGTTTTTTCTCCATTGGGAGGTTAGAAGGAAACTCAGTTCTCCTGTTGTATAAACAGCCTTTTAGTTTAGTTCTGTTAATGTTTTTAGCGTTTCTCAATTTTGCACATCTGAGGTTAGCGCTAGTAAAATTTGCTATTTTGAGTTCAGCGTTGTTAAGATCGGCATTATAGAGATCGGCGTGACTAAAGTTAGCATTATTCAAGTTAGCATCTCTAAGATCGGCATAGCTTAGATCCGCATTTCTAAAATCCACATTACTAAGATCGGCACCTCTTAATTTGGCATATCTAAGATTAACGTGTTTGAATTTACTACCTTTTAAATTAGCTCCTGTCAAATCAATTTTTTGTAAATCCGCATTTGCAACAAGATACAATTCTTCTAAAGGCTCGTTATGATTGTTTAAAAATTCTAAAGCTTTGATTCTGGCATAACTATTTGTTTTCCCCGAACTAAAATCAATATGTTGCCATACTTCTGCTGCTTTTATTCTTTTTTCTGTATGTTCTCCTACACGTTTATGAATTTCTAATATATAGATAATTCCAGCTACTAAAATAGCGAAAGCTTCTAGATTATTAACTTCGATTATATGTGGTAACTCTGGTATATATGAAGGGTCTGTTTTTGCTTTTTCAAATTTATATACTTGGAATATGATAAAATAAGCTAAAGGAAAAGCAATAGTTACGCGCCATACAATACTCCATAAAACCTTTATCCAAACCTTTCCTAAAAATTGTTTTCTTACAGAAGAAAAGGTTTCATGCTTTCGCTGACGAGAGAAAATTCTTTTCATTAATAGAAATAATCACAAATTTATGATAATACATTCAAGAGCCGCAAGAATTTACCATTATTGGAAACCAAGTTTCTCAAAGCAAGCTAGTTTTTTATTTCTTACAAGTCATTGAATACTCATAGGAATAATATTATAAATAATTGAGCCTTCCTGTCTGTGAATTTACTTACATAACCATTAAAATTTAATCCATAGTTGCAGTTATCTACAATATAAAAGTACTTCAAACTACATCCGTTTATTTAACTTTTTATTGTTCGGAATTAGTCACAGCAAAAAAGAAGGCGAAACATTTTTTTTCACCTTCAAAATTTGTAACTAAATTTTATTTTTTAAATCTAACTTCTCAAAGCCCGAACAAATCGCTGCAAACCTTTAAATACATTCTTACTTTTCGCTGCGACAGGTTCGCCTTCAGCTTGCGGTTGCCCATCAGATAAAATCGCATCTAACTCATCACCAGAAGGCTTTGATGGTAATTGTGCAACACGTACATAATCACCATCTTTTTCTAGCCAAACTTCCCATAATCCTGGATAACAACGAAATACCGCAGCCTCTTCAAATATTGGGCGTATATAATAGCAAGATTCAATTGTATTGATAAAACGCTGGCGAGTTTGTCTAGCTGCATAACCGATACCGACTATACTCGAATCTTCCAAGCGAGGAGCAAACATTATAAAAGGACGATGTTCCCCGATTATTTCGCATACCTTTTCTAACTGCGGTATCTCAACCGAAGTAGGTTGAACAAATAAGAAAATTTCATCTTCTGGTTGAACTTTTGACTCTATCGAAAACTTCCTACCAGTACCAATATCTACCATTTGAAAAGGCACTTCATTCCAATCGCGTCGAGCCAGAGCCGCACTACCAGCATCAGCAAAAAATACCTTTAATTTGTCACCATACTCATCAAAAATTGGTAGAAATTGTTGCGCTATAGGTAATGGTTTTAATTCCGGAAACAATAACTCAACCTGTAAACGAGTATAGCCATCTGCAAGGGCAGCTTGAGTTGCAACCCGTGCTTGAACGATTGCGTCTTCTAATGTTCTTGGAAGTTCAGACATTTTGAAAGATAGTTGTTAGTTGTTAGTTGTTAGTTGTTAGTTGTTAGTTGTTAGGAGTTAGGAGTTAGGAATTAGGAGTTAGGAGTTAAGAATTATTTCTCCTTGTCTTCTTGTCTCCTTGTCTCC
>CAYMZW010000643.1:0-3550 GCA_964395005.1 uncultured Rivularia sp. | reverse complement strand
TTTTCGCCAAACCATGCCAGCAATACCGCCAATGGCGTTATTCCCAAAAGAGTGGCCCCGATAAACTTGCGGTAACTCAATCTGAGCATTCCCGCTACAAAACTGATGGCATCATTGCTCAAGACGGGCGCAAGCCGAGTGATGATAACCGCCCAGAATCCGTATCGCTCCACATAGTACTCCAGCTTCTTTTCCTGCTTTTCGCCGATGAGCTTTACCACTGCTACTTCTCCCAAAAGCTTTCCGATAAAAAAACCAATGGTAGAAGCGACGAATATGGCGAGTATGGAAAGCAATGCTCCGTAAACAGGACCATAAGCCAAGATAGCAACCAACATAAGTAGGGGAGAAGGAATGATAATCAAAAACATCTGTACAACCATTCCCAACACGATAAAGACAGGCCCCCAAACGCCCAATTGGTCTACCCATTCTGAGATGCGTTGATTGTCTTCGCTGGTGAGAACCTCGTAGGCTTCATTAATAAACGACTGAACGGAAGGAATGAAAAAATAGCTGCCGATCAATGTCGCGATCACAATGGCGCTGAAGAGCAGCGGCTTTTTGCTTTGTGATTGAAAATCTTGTTCTGCCATCGCAATTCGGATTCAAGTTTCATGCCGTCCACTATAAAAAAACCGACCCGGAAATCTCCGGGTCGGTTTTAAATCTAAACTATATTAATCTGCGATTATCGCACTACTTGTACTTTTACCGTACCCTGAGTTCCACCCACGGTTAGGTTCATGAAGTAGATTCCTTCGCTGATGTCATTTACATCGATGTACTCTCTGTTCAAACCTGCTGAACGCGTACCCAAGTCGATGGTCTTAACCACTTGGCCAACGATGTTTACCAAGTCAACCGTTACGTTTTCAGTTTGAGTCAACTCAATGTCCAAAGTGAATTGGTTGTTTGTTGGATTTGGGAATACACGCAAATCATCAACTGAAGTAAGGTTATCTACGCTTGAAAGCACGGGAATCAGTACTTCATCAATTACATGTACCACGCCATTAGAGGCGATGATATCAGTAACGGTCACTTCTGCTACCACTCCGTCTGCTGAAGTAACTGTAACTACATTACCATTTATTGAGATGGTAACGTCAGTTCCTTCCAAGGTAGGAATGGACTGACCATCCATTAGGTCAGTTGAATAAACTACTCCATTGGCAACATGGTGTGTCAAGATGGAAGTTAAATCGCCGGTAGGGTCAGCCAAAAGTTCGTCCAGCAGACCTGCAGGCAGATTATCAAAAGCTGCATCGGTTGGTGCAAACACGGTATAAGGACCTTCACCCGCTAAAATACCATCTAGTTCAGCAGCAATAACTGCATCTTCTAAGGTTTCATGTACATCACTATTGACAACTATGTCAGTAATGGTAAGAGAGCTTTCGCAAGTCATGAAAGGATATCCGTTATCGTTTCCGGTATTGTCTGATTGACCTCCACAAAATCCTTCTTCGTGAATAATCCAGATATAATCACCGTCTGCAGGACACTCCCAAGTAATACTGTTTCCTTCCGTTTCACTAGCTATAATTTCACCAGTGACAGCATCCGTGATAATAAATGAAGGTTCCCATGCACCAATAGCACCTCCCGAAAGTCCGAAAGTATAAACCGTACCTTCCGTGCAACCGGCAGCAATATAGCTCTCACTGGCAAATCCTTGGAACGGATCTTCAGGGAAAGCGTCAAAAATACTATTGAAGGGACAAATTCCATTATCCGCTACAGGTGCTCCGTCAAATGCAGTTGTAAAATCATTGTATGGTCCGGCCGCGGTAACAGTACAAAACTCAGGTACCAAAACAGCATCGATAATATGAACAACTCCGTTATCTGCTTCCAAGTTTGTGGTGCTGATTACCACATCATTTACAGTGGCATTAGTTCCATCCGATCCAATTGTAACAGTCTCACCTTGTAGTGTGATTTCGATTGTTTCCAATTCAGAATCTAAAAGGCCTTCTCCTAAAACATGATAAAGTAAAACATTTGCTAATGCTCCGGTAGCATCGTCCAGCAATTCATCTAAAAGACCTGCCGGCAAAGCATCAAATGCTGCATCAGTTGGAGCAAAAAGCGTCAAATCAACTTCGGTGTCATTTAGTACGGCATCCAAACCCGACTCAATAAGAGCTGTTTCTAAAGTTGTATGTACATCACTTCCGGCAACAATGCTAAAAATAGTTACAGGTTGACCTTCCTCCATAGTAAAAGTTCCGCTAAAGTCAGCCGGGTCTGCACCAAAACCATCACCGCTCACTTCGTAAGTGCCCGTTTGCTCTCCTGATACAGAACCATCAACAGTCACGTTAATACTAAAAGTGTAAGTATTGCCGGGTGTAATTCCACCGTAGATATTATCGTCATCTCCCCAAGAAACGGTTTGACCATCTATACCGATATAAGGTTCAGGATCTCCGTCAGTTCCCACGGGATCATCAAATGAAGGTCCGAATACATCATCGTTCGAAACACTATTAATAGTAAATCCTGCAGGGAATGTTATTGAAATAGCATCTCCGTATTCGGCATCAGTATTAGTTAACGTTAGGGAAAAAGAAATATCCAATGTCTCACCGGGATTGTATCCATTTGTGGTAAGAGTGGCATCAACCGCTTTCGCATCATTCGCTGAGTAGCCTTTAATCCGATTTAATACAGAATAAGACTCATCTACTTGCTTAGTAGTCTGAGCCATCGTCGTCCCGGCAAAAAGTGCCGCAATCAATGTTAAATAGGTAAATTTTAATTTCATAAATTTTGATTTTTAGTTTTCGCAAATGTATACAGTTTAACAGGGGGAGTTTCTTAATTGTTGTAAAAATTGGACGGCCCTTTTGTTTAAGTTGAATTCCTACATTTTTTAACAAAGTCAATTTACCTCGGCATTGCCGAGTTCAAACAAGTGGGAGTAATGGGTGAGGCTTCATTTGTGGTTGTCCGTCAATTGAATAGATTCAAAACTCAGTTGTCTGTAATACATTTTTATTTTGGCAGACTATTGTACTTTAAAATCCCAAAATAATTTTACAAGCGAAGTTGTTCAAAACAATCTTTCAAATGAGATTAGTCGACTTGCGGCTCAAGATTGAAAACTTTCCAACGTTTTGAATGTATCATTGAAGCTATCTACGAAGCGAACTTTGTCATCCTGAATACCCAGTAGAAGCGCTATGGAGTGGGTAAGCTGTCTTTTCAGAATCCCGGTGATGGCTTCAAGCTCTTCCGGGCCTTGCTTTACTTCTTCGTGAGTACGTTTCTGCAAGCGCTCTTTAATTTTATTCGCTTCCAATTCTAAAATGGGATTGGTGCGGCGATGAGTTCCCCCCAGATAAGGCTTTTTATGCTCTAATACCTCACTGATTACCCAATCGTAATTCAAATCAGTAAAAGCCAGCGATTTTAAATGCATGTTGGCTATTTGCACTTCGTCGCCTTCGGTTTTTATTCTAAGTTCATTTAAGTCTACACCGTACTTCGCTATGATATTTACTTTCAGTGCTCCTATAAATTGAACGGTTTTACCCATATC
>CAYMZW010000642.1:0-3559 GCA_964395005.1 uncultured Rivularia sp. | reverse complement strand
TTAGGAATTAGGAGTTAGGAGTTAGGAGTTGAGAGTTGATAAGTTTATAAGTTTAAAAATATTCTCCCATGCCCAATGCCCAATGCCCAATTCCCAATGCCCAATCCCCAATTCTTAAAACGGTAAAAACTGAAGCAACACCGAACTGAGACTGCCAACAAAATCCATTAAAGTTGGTTTAGATGGACGTACTTTTCCTTCTTGGGGTGTTTTCACTTCTAGAATAAATACTTGTGCTGTTTGTATTCCTGTAATGTCTTTTTGCGACTTAAACAGTTTTTGGGCAAATTGAGCATCTTCAATAGCACCTTTGCTATCTAACATATGATAGCGAGCAATTCCGCGAGCTAAGTAAGCTCCGGCATAATCAGGTTTAGCATCAATAGCTTGATTAAAATATTGTGTTGCTTGTTGTAAATTACCTTTTTCTGCCGAAGCTATACCCCAAGCATAAAATTGTTCTGGCTTGGCAACTTGAGATGATATACCAGTTGCTCCTTGTAAATTTGCCTTATCTACGTCTATATCTGTTAGCTGTGCATTTACAAGATAAGTATTTCTTAAATCGGCACCTAATAAATTTACGCGGTTGAGTTTTGCACCATTCAAATTAGCGCCGAATAATCCAGCACCGCTTAAATTAGCATCCCGCAAATCGGCACCATTCAAATTTGCACGACTAAGATTTGCACCGCTTAAATTAGCACCACGTAAATCTGCTCCAGATAAATCAGACATTACCAAACCCGCACCGCTCAAATCGCAGTTTGGACATTGTTTGGTTGCTAACAACTGTCTAACGTGTTGGGGATTTGCTGCTTGGGCTGCAATCGCGATAAAACTTGAAAAAAATACGATTGAGGCAACAGCGAATTGATTTTTCATAGTAAGTTAATAGATAGCAGTATGTTTTTATGACTACTCAGCTTAACCTACAAAAACTAATACTATTAACCCCTTTCTTCTAAGTAAAAACTCGCAAAAAGCAAATTTAGCTGAAACCTCAAATATTCAAATTATCTATTTTGATGCTTCTGCGCCACAAACCAAATTTGGTTTTGTATATCTTCTTCGATAGTATGACTTAGAGAAAATAAACCTGTTAGCGTACATAAATGGAGAGCCAAGGTTAAACCAATCGCCAATAAAAGCTTTTCATACATAATAATTCCCCTGAGCAAACTATAAACGTATCCGTATTTTTGCTTCAGTTATAACTCATCTTTTCCGTAATTTAAATGAAAAGCAAAATAGCGCGAAGTGATTTCAGTCTCGAAACGAAGTGACGTTTATCACGATGGAGATAAAGAGTTAGGAGTTAAGAGTTAGGAGTTATGAGTTTCAATAATAATTGATAACTGCTCACTGATAACTGGTAACTGGTAACTGGTAACTGCTCACTGATAACTGATAACTGATAACTGTGCCTCTTGATAGAGATGAATAATGTTCCAAGAGAATGATGGAGAATTAATTAGTAAATGTAGAAATAGAGTAAGGGGGCAATAATAAAAAATTTATGTCAAAGAATGTAAATATATTGTTTTTCCTCATTCAATGCCCTATGCCTTATGCCCTATGCCCTATTCGCCGTAGTCGATAACAAAGGTTTTTATCTAGCTACCCATGAAGGTAACAATAAATTAACAAATAAGTGTTTTTTCTTAAAGGGTAAAGTAAATATGGTGAATGGGTAGGTTGATATCACAGCACTAAAAGTCTTAGGCTGAAGCTTGAAAATACACAAACGTCGTTAAATTTATTAAAAAGTAAGGAGAAAAAAATGGAGACAGAATACAAGGAACCACAAAAGGTTGATACTGCTTTGCAAAACGAGATGCCAGCGTTAGATGGTACCAATCCCCAAACTATAGCTAAATTACCACCTGCTGATACATCTGATAACCAATTAGAAATGGTTGGTGCAAAAATCTCTAAATTCTTGGCAGAGATTCCTGAAGACTTAAGCAAGTTTTACAGCGCTTATAAAACACCGCTTATCGGGCTTGCGGTATTCTTAGCATCATTCGTCGCTTTGAGAGTTGTGTTGGCAATGCTCGCTGCGGTAAACGATATTCCTTTGATATCTCCTATTTTTGAGTTGATTGGAATTGGATATAGTGGTTGGTTTACATTCCGCTACCTACTTAAAGCACCAACTAGAAAAGAATTAGCTGCTGAAATTGAGTCCTTTAAAAAACAAATTACCGGCCAAAATAATACGGAGTTGAACTAATTCTTTAAGACTTTCTTTAGAAATTTCTTCTCGATCGCCATAATTCTATAAACCCGGTTTCTTAAAGGAATCGGGTTTTTAACTGCGTTTCATTTTGTTAAGAATTATTTTGAAAAGCTAGTTTTTCATCAAGAATGTAAGTCATCGCATTTAATTTACTTACAGATACTATAAATTCATCCCAAAGTTAAAATAATATTTACTTATATTTATATCTTACGAGAGAGAAAAAATTATCAGTCTTTGAGTTAAGTCACTTCTAAGGATAGTATGTTCTTTGCCATCTGTTAACCTAATCTAGTTTTATAAGTTTATTAAGAACCTATTTAATAAGGAGCAGTAGTAATGGCAGATAAAAAAAATCAAGCAACAGATTCATCCGATCGCGTTCAAGAGGAAAAATACGATAGAGGTATAGTTCCTGCTGAGACTGCGGCTCGTAGAGAAAGAGAAAAAGATAATTATAAAGATACCCCTGATAAAGCACAAGATGCAAGTTTAGACACCACTGAAGGTTATACCGTAGATAAAGAAGGCTTAGTAAATAATTATGCAGTAGAGCCGGAAATGTACTACGAGGAACGCGGTGATGCTAAAGCACAAGCAGAAGCAGAAGCTGCACAACGTGCTGAGGAACTTAAGGAAGTTAATCAAGAAAAAGATGGCGATTTAACAATGGAAGCTGACACTCGCGGTAAAGGGCCAGGTGTAATCTAATTTGTTAAATATTCCAAAAAATTAAGAGTCAAAAATCAAGAATATTATCGCCTTTTTGATTTTTGACTTTTTATTAAGGAGTAGGAAATAGGGAATAGGGAATAGGGAATAGTTTGAAAATTATTTTAAATAATCAAATATTTCAGCAATAATTAATATTAAGTTTAAAATTAAGTTTCAAATATTTAATTTAAGAAGCCCGGTATCTTTAAGATATCGGGTTTGTATTTTCTTACAAATAATTCAATTCGGTTTAAATGGTAAATGATTCTATTTCCGGTTGATGCCATTCCCTTTGATAACGTTCGGCAACTAATGGAGTAACTACAAATTTGGGTGGTGTACCTTCTTTAACATCAATTTTAAGTCCTGAATAAGGTCTTTTTTTATGGGAACCGTGCCCGTTACGTCCAACAAAAAGATGCGATCGCGCTATTATTTTAGATTTTTCTTTATCGCTTGTTGGGAAATATTCCCACAAATCTGCTCCTTCTTTCCGCTGTCGTCGCAAGCTGTGTCCGCTACCTCCGCACACAATCCAGTTAATATTGGAGTCGGCATTACCTGTATCTAATGTTTCTATATGTTCCATACAGTGAGCGTGTC
>CAYMZW010000641.1:0-3567 GCA_964395005.1 uncultured Rivularia sp. | reverse complement strand
ATTGCTAACTCTTGAGAAAATGTTAAATTTGTCATTACTCTGACTCCTATATAGTCATAGACCGTCTGGGGACTTGCACTCGGGCGAGGCGGATTGTTTTGTTATATACACATATAACTAAAAAATGACTAATTAAATGTGTATATTACTAATATGGAAAAAAAAGCGCGACAAGAAGCGCCCGATAGAGATGAAGTCTGAAATGATTTCCAGGGGAGCAGTTCCCCCTGTCCACCGAGATGAGAGGCTAGGAGTAATCCGAACCTGTGTGCAGATTCTCGATAAAGTCTGTGACTACGGTTGCTGATAAGTGATGATAAGCAGAAGCCACTGCCCAACATTGCTCGTGGAAATGGTAAGTATGCTGAACGCTAAGTGAACGTCTATACCTTTCGTTACCATAAACAGGTGTAAAGGCTTGATAACACCTGACTAAAAAGTACTGTATGCCGGGATATACGAGTTTTTCACGTATATTCGTAACTGCCACACGGTTGCCGGAGGATTGGACGCAGCTAACCTTATCGCTAATAACTCTGTCGGGTGAACTTGGAAACCCCTGAACAACCAGTCGTTATGGAAAGGTCGAAACCATAACAAGAGAAACCGTAAGGTTAACTCCAGGACTAACAGGGAGCAGGAATTTCCTAAAAAGCCAATGGTTCTACGCCGAAAGGTAACGGGAGTCTACGGACGAACCGGGAACATATGCCCACGTAGGAAACGGTGAATCTTCTAAATAACTAATCCTAAAGAGGTAACTAAAGTGAAAGATAGAACTACTAGAGGTTTTTCCAAAGGTAGTATCGGAGCGATAGACTGGACGGACATTGACTGGAAAGCAGTGAATCGGAAGGTACTGAAACTAAGATACAGAATATTTAGAGCAGCCAACAATGCCCGATCAGGAATTGGCAGTTGGAATACTGTAAGGAGCTTGATGAAGTTACTACATCGTAGCTTCACCGCCTTACTGCACGCTATCCGTAAAGTAACTTACCTTAACCAAGGTAAGAATACTCCCGGTATAGATGGCATAACCATAACAGATCGTAACCGTATTATACGGAAATGGAACTGGGATATGGTTAAGTATTTACCAACACGTAGAGTATATATTCCTAAATCCAATGGTAAAAAACGACCTTTAGGTATAGCTGCCATACACGATAGAATTGCCCAAGCCATTCTACTACTCTCTTATGAGGCTGTATTTGAAGGAACCTTTGAAGGAAGTTCTTACGGTTTCCGTCCAGGTAGATCATGCCAAGATGCGATCGCAGATGTCTTCATAGGGACAGCTAAGAACAGCATTAATAAATGGGTATTAGAGGCGGATATTAAAGGTGCCTTTGACAACATATCTCACCAATTCATCTTAGATAGAATCCACGGATTACCCGGCAGTGAGATGATAACTAAGTGGTTAAAATCGGGGTACATAGAAAAAGGAGGTTATTTTGATACAACCGCCGGAACACCACAAGGAGGAATCATTAGCCCGCTTCTGGCTAATATAGCGCTCGATGGGTTAGAAGAATTGTTAAATCAGTTCACATGGGAACATAACTTTCCCTCTTATAAAGCTAAACTCGGACGCTACAAAAACCAGAAACGGATAAAACCTAAGTACAAATACGTTAGATATGCAGATGATTTTGTAATACTTTGTCCCACAAGAGAAGGGCTAGAAGAAATTCTACCTCTGATTGAAGAATGGCTATCCCAAAGGGGATTAACCTTAAACAAAGAAAAAACAAAAATCACCAAAATTACTGACGGTTTTGAATTCTTAGGTTTTAATATTCGCCAATTTGAAGGAAATACCTTAAGGCATGACAGCTTAGAGTACAACCGTCAGAGAAATAAACCAGATAAAAATGGAAAGTTTAAGACACCCCAAGCCAATCCAAAAGGAGCAGTATACCTTAAAGCCATAATAAGACCTTCCAAAAAGAAAATTAAAGATTTTCTCGCGGAAATATGGGAACTCATTAAGGTTAAAAGTCTATACTTACCTTGGGGAGAATTTCTAAAACAGTTGAACTCCAAGCTACGGGGATGGGGGAACTACTACCGACGGGTAGTTTCTAAAAGTATCTTTAATTACATAAACCACAAAGTGGTTAAAATGCTAATGAAAATACTAGGAAGAAAGCACCCCAAGAAAGGATGGAAGTGGATTAGGAAGACATACTTTACCCACAAAGATGGAAACAACTGGACTGCCTTTGGCACCACCAAGGGAAGAAAAGGAGAATACACCATCTACCTAACCAATATCGCCAAAGATATTCCTATAGTCCGTCATGTAAAAGTAAAAGAGTCTAACTCGACATTAGATCCTGAACTTAAGGACTATTGGGAAAAGCGTAATGAGAAAAACGCTAAGGAAAGGTTTGCCAAAAACTCCAAATACCAGGAAGTCATGAACCGACAGAAAGGTATTTGTCCGATATGTGGAGAAACTATAACTGAACATGACAGTTGGGATCTACACCATATCATTCCTGTGAAGGATGGAGGAACTGACAAGGCTAAAAACTTGGTATTTTTGCATAAAGAATGTCATAAAGCCAAACATAAGAACCTCCATTGGTAAGATTCGCTTGAGCCGGATGATTGTGAAAGTATCACGTCCGGTTCTGAGGGGAGTTGCTCGTATAAGTTTGTTACCCATGTGATAAACGAAATCGGGCTTCTTACCCGACAGAGCGGTAGGGGATACCACCCCAATACCATCAAGGCGCTGAAAAAAGCGGCTGACAATAGAGAGAAGACCAAGGGTAGGGTTAATGTTACCCTTAACTTTCACACGCTTAATTTATGCGATACGCTTTAGCGTCAAGCCTTCGGCTTATCGCACTCTTTTATCGTAGTAGGGCAATAGATGAAGCCGTGCGGATGATTGAGGAGTTAGGATTAGTCGAGCAATGGCATGAGCGAGTAACTAACCAACCATAACTGAAAATCATGGATCAATATTTTGACAATTTCATTCATACTCTTCCCGATTGTGAGCGTATTAGCCAAAAGTACGGACCCGAACGCTGTTTAGTTGCCTGTAAAGACTTTTGCGATGCCTTGGATAGCGACAGTGAAGAAATTTTTAATAGCGATGACGAATGCTTGCGGGAAATTATTCGCTCGGCTGCGGCGAAGTTTGGAGCAAGAAATTTGTATGCTGCATTCCTATATATATCAGGTAATGTGGAAGCCGCAGACCTACATCTCCAAGCGCATCGGCTTATTGTCGAGCAGCATATTGCTAATTGGAGTTAATATCATTCTTCGCTGGCGAAGGGCGATTGCTGTCTTATTATTTTTGAAGAAGGCAGGGGGCAGGAGGCTTTTATGAACAAATTAGTGGGGGATTAAGACCTGGCACTAATTGTAACCCACCAAACTATGGGGTAGAAATTAGCTAACAGTTACTCCCCCCAAGAAATTTTCAATCCACTAAGCCGTAACGTAAAGCATGAACTGCTGCTTGAGTACGGTCTTCTGCGCCGATTTTGTTGAGAATATTGCGAACGTGGCTTTTCACGGTTCCGATTGTTATATGAA
>CAYMZW010000640.1:0-3578 GCA_964395005.1 uncultured Rivularia sp. | reverse complement strand
GTTGACGACTGTTGTACATGATTGTCTACCAAATTGACAGCAAAGTCAAGCTCTCATCTGCTCCGGCGCTACATATTCCGGGCTACCAATGCTCGTACCAGTTTGCTGCATGGAAGCTTGAGTAACAACTTTGGAAGCACCAAAATCCACCAATACAATTTGTCCCCTCAACTTTGCGGGATTTTGACGGCGAATAATGTTTTCGGGTTTAATATCGCGGTGAATAATTTGTTTTTGATGGCAAAACTGCAAAATTCTCAACAATTCATTTAAAAAGTGCTGAATTTGGTTTTCACTGTAAACACCGTTTTGCTGCAATTCCTGCGATAAATTCAACCCGTCGATAAATTCTTGCAGCAAATATTGTCTGTCATCCTGAGTAAAATACGCTAAAAGTTCGGGTATTTGTCGATGCTTGCCCAACTCTTCCAAACGCATTGCTTCATGATTAAATAATTCTATCGCCTTAGCTAAAGTACTAGTACCTTGAGCTTGGGGATAAAACTGCTTAATTACGCACAAGGGCATAGACGGTTTATCTTCATCGCGAGCCAGAAAAGTTCTGCTAAAACCACCTTGCCCTATAGGTTTCATCGATCGATAACGCTGCTTGAGCAGTAACTTGGCACCACAACTCAAGCAAAACTGTTCGCTATTCGTATTTTGCGGATTTGGGCAATTTGGATTAAGGCAGTAACTCATTTTACGCGGGCACTGAATGCTCTATATCTCTATTGTGCCGTGTTTCAGATATATTGTGTTTTCTTAAGTTTTGTCAAGAATAGAGCGATTTTGGATTGATATAAAATTTTATTAGATATTTATCACCAATTTACAAATCCCCCATGCCCCATGCCCTATTACCAACTACCCAATTACTATATTGGGTAAATTCTCAAGCTGTTTCGCAATAGTTTCCGGTATGTTCGCTTGTTTTCCTTTAGCTAAATAACAATCTCGCAATGCTAAGAGAAAACCTTGAATAGATTCGGGAGCATCTGGGGTTTGTTGTAAAAATTGCTGCCATAGTTGCTGCTGATTTCCGAATAATTCTAGTAAGTGTAAACCAGCGAGATATTCGGCTAAGGGGTCGAGTACGAAACAGATTTCGTCTTTCGCTGCTCCGATGGTTTGGATGAGATGCAGCCGATTTTCGAGGTAGTTGAGACAGTTTTCTGCATCGTCATCATCCAAGGCTTTTAAAGCATTTTCGCGGGTAATTGGTATTGGTCTAAAAGTTTGCTCAAGACATTTCCAAGCGAGGATTTTTGCATCTTTATGAATGCTTCTGTCATCAACTTTATCTTCAATTACATCCCGATTAATTTGGTTGAGATATTCCAACATCAACTCAGGAATATTGTTGGGTAAATCTTGGCTATTTGTACTAGAAATTAACTGTTCTGCAAACAACTTCGCTAGTAAAACCGTGATGTTACGAGTTCCTACCATCTTTGAAAGTTGAATACAAGCATCGAAAAATTCAATATCTGTAAAATTATCTCGTTTACCGCGATGGCAGAGATAATCATCCATAAAAGAAGAAAGGCGATCGCCCTGAATTCGATGTGGGTGAAGAGTAGTTTTGGTAATCCTTCCGAGCTTTTCATCCAGACGAGAAGTCACAACCAAAGCATTGATGCAGAAATTAGCAGAATCCGGATTGATTACTTTACGCGTAGCTTCGCTCATCTCCGATAAATGATCTACAATCACCAAAACTCGTCGCTGTCTGAGCAATTGCTCTAATAATTCTTGGGGAATTGGTTTAGGAGAATCAATTAAATCCTGAAGTTGTCCTTGGATTGCTTCAAGTAAAGGTGTTTCTTCCTTACGGGATTTCTTCAACCTTAATTCTTCCTCAATCAACACTGGTAACATCAAATGTTGAGCCGGACGTTTTTCCGAATCATCCGACATCACCCACCTACCAACCCGACAAGCTAAACTTGTTTTTCCCGCTCCACCTTCACCCCAAATAAGTAAACGAGCGCGATTTCTGTTGAAAGTCGATTTTAAATCCTTTCCCGTCACAACTAGAGAATTTTGATTATTTAAAGTAGCAGCAACAGGAATATGAATAGAACGCTCTTGTACCGTTTCTTTTGATTCAAACCTTTCTCTAGCGATAGGGATATTTTTATTTACCCATGCATCTAATACTCGGGGACGAAACTTGAAAAAGCTGAATAAAAGTAAATCGCGAGTTCGTATTGGTGCTCCACCTAATGTTTCAGGAAGACGGAATTCGTAGGGTTTGAGAATTTCGTTTATTTGTATGAGTGAAATTGGTTTGAGTCGGAGGAGGAGAAACCAGAGTGAAGGGAAGAAGATTAGGTAGGCTGTTGGGATGATTATGAAGGGGTTTTTGAGGAGTGAATTCCAGAAAAGGGTTTCTCTTTTTTCTTTTATTACGAGGAGAGACAGGCGTAAAGATTCTGCTCCTTTTTCTGAAAAATTACTATCTGAAGTTTTTATAATTTCTAAGGATTTTTCTAATTTTGGAATAAACTTATCAAACTCTGAGAGAGAAAGTTGATCTGCTTGGGCTTTACCTTGAATACTTTGAGCTATATTTACGAAAGCACCAGCAGCATTTTCACGTACTTGGCTTTCTTTGTCGTCCAAAAGCTTAGTTAATGCTTTGATTAATTCATCGGTAGCAGCTTTTTTACCTATTTCCCCTAAAGCAAAAGCGACATTGCTACGTACTTGGCTTTCTTTGTCATCCAAAAGCTTAGTTAATGCTTTGATTGATTTATCGGCATCGGCAGCAGCTTTTTCACCTATTCTCCCTAAAGCAAAAGCAGCATTGCTACGTACCGAACTTTCCTTATCGTCCAAAAGCTCGATTAATGCTTTGATTACTTCATCGGTAGCAGCATTTTCATCTATTTCCCCTAAAGCAAAAGCAACATTGCTACGTACAAAGCTTTCCTTATCGCTCAAGAGCTCGATTAATGCGTTGATTAATTTATCGGTAGTAGCTTTTTCACCTATTCTCCCTAAAGCAAAAGCAGCATTGCCACGTACCGAACTTTCTTTCTTGTCCAAAAGCTTGATTAATATTCCTGTGACTTCACCAGTAGCAGCTTTTTCACCTATTCTCCCTAAAGCATTAACAGCATTGTTAACTACCAAACTTTCTTTGTCGTCCAAAAGCTGAGTTAATGCTGTTATTACTTTATCAGTAGCAGCTTTTTCACCCATACTCCCTAAAGCACTCGCAGCATTGCTACGTACCGAACTTTCTTCGTCATCGAGAAGTTTAGTTAATGCTTTTATTGCTTCATCAGTAGCAGCTTTCTCTCCCATTTTTCCTAAAGCACTCGCAGCATTGCTACGTACCGAACTTTCTTCGTCATCCAAAAGTTTAGTTAATTTGGGCACAAATTCTGAAGCTTTTGAGATTACTTGTGGTTGAAAACTTATCTCGCTAAAAAATTCTATAGCTCTATGACGGATTTTTTTATCCTTGTCTTCCAAAGCTATGATTAATTCATTTGCTACTAACTCATAGTATTGTTCATGGTGTTGGTATTGAAAAACTTTCTTAGCCTCAATTCGCACTAGTGAAC
>CAYMZW010000639.1:0-3582 GCA_964395005.1 uncultured Rivularia sp. | reverse complement strand
AACTCCTAACTCCTAACTCCTAACTCTTGACTCACCTGAAGATGTTGCAATATCAACTGACATACATCGGTTGCTTTGATAGATTCTCCATTAATTAAATCACTTTTGCTAATTAATAAAGGTCCCATTTCGGGGGTAGGAGGAATGCAGCCGTGAGAACCTTTTATTAAAGACGCATCTAATGGAATTACATCCATTAAGTAGCGAAAACCAAGCTTTTTCTTAAGAAGTTTTGAACCTATTTTTAGTTTAGGAAATTTTATTTTAGGGTTTACAAATAATTCTACCGGATCATAACCTGGTTTACGATGAATATCTACTGTTCTGGCAAAATCTGGAGCGCGTTTATCATCGAGCCAGTAATAATAGGTAAACCATGAATCTGGTTTTGCAACTGCTACTAATTCCCCGCTTCGAGAATTATTTATATCGTAATCTTGCTTGTTAGTTTCGTCTAAAATATAGTCTATTCCTTCAAGTTCTTTTAACAAACTTTTGACTTGAGGGATATAATCTCGATCGTTAACGTAAACGTGAGCAATTTGATGATCTGCAACTGCAAAAGCTTTACTAGCTCCAGCATCGAGGAGTTCTCTTCCTTCTTCCTCGCGAACGGCTAATAAACCTTTTGAACGCAATAATCGGTTAATATGAATTGGTTGAGAAACTGATGTAATTCCATATTCTGATAACACGATAACAGAAGCACCGCGTTGTTCGTAAAAATTAATTAAATCGCCGCAAACTGCATCTACTTCTTGTAATTCTTTAGCTATTTTGTCTTGATTTGGACCAAACTTTTGCAAACAGTAATCTAGATGCGGTAGATAAATTAAAGTTAAATTAGGATTGCATTTTTCTTCCACCCATTTTGATGAATTTGCAATCCATTCTGAACATTTAATTGATGCAGTTGGCCCCCAAAAGTTAAATAAAGGAAATTGACCAAACTCTGCTTGTAATTGATCGCGAAAATTACTTGGATGAGCATAAATATCGGGTATCTTCCTACCATCAGCAGGATACATCGGCCGAGGAGTTACCGAGTAATTCACCGAAGAGTACATATTGTACCACCAAAACATATTCGCACAGGTAAAAGATGGATCTAATTCCCGCGCCATGTCCCATATTTTGGGCGATCGCACTAACTTATTTGACTGTCTCCAAAACTTAATTTCACAATCATCTCGAAAATACCAGCCATTACCAACAATGCCATGCTCGGAAGGCATTTTCCCGGTAAGATAAGTAGACTGTACCGAACAAGTTACCGCCGGTAAAACAGGATCTACTGTGGCAATTTTTCCAGTTTCCGCCCACTTGGAAAGCATTGGTGTATGCTTGCCTAATAGATTTTTAGTTAATCCGACTACGTTTATTACTACTGTTTTATTCATAGGTTATTTGATAGTTGATGATCCACACCCTTTGGGTGAAAGTTGTTAGTTGTTAGTGGAAATATAATTTTTATTAACTTTATTAATTTTATAGGTTCGTAGTAAGGACTTTAGTCCTCAATCCGAGCGCTGAAGCGCTTACTACAAACCATTATTCATAAGGATAAAGTCCCGAATCCGGAGGCGCTGAAGCGCTTACTACGAACGATTATCTATAAGGATAAAGTCCCGAATCCGGAGGCGCTGAAGCGCTTACTACGAACGATTATCTATAAGGATAAAGTTCCGAATCCGGAGGCGCTAAAGCGCTTACTACGAACTATCCACTAACAACTAACTCTTGAGAATTTATTGCTTGTAATTTGGATAAAACCCATTCATATTCGCGCTGAATGGATGCTGCTATATCTACTTTCATTTCGGGAGGTAAGACTTCCCAGGTGTAGGTTTCTATTTCTAAATGATTGCAAATTGGGTTATTTTGCAATAGTTCAAATACCGTAACTATATCGTCTTGTGTTGATTGAACTATTTCATAATCGTCTATAAATAATGGTACGTGAAAATGAGTTCGCCATTCAAGCGCCGTGCTTTCTTCAAGTAAAGATAAAGCCGTTCCTAAATCTTGATAATGTTGCAGCTTTCCGTCTGGATGACGAGCGATTACTTGATGTAAATATGTGGATTCGGCAAAAGGCTGCAATCTATCTTTTAATAACAGCTTTTTGCTTTTCTCTTGTGGTATTTTGGCTTTTAGTGCTGCACTAATTTGAATTTTACCAATCTGAATTCCTGCTGCTGTAAATCTCTGGAAAACAGAAGCTGGTTCTTCATATTCGACGGCAAAATGGCAGGTGTCGTAACATACTCGCACGTGTTCAAGTAAAAGTGTTTCGGCTGCTGATTGAGAAATTCCTAAGTTTTTGGCTAAATACTTTCCACCGATGGGTAACAAGTATTTCTGAAAATATTGTATTACTTCATCGGCATTTTCAAGCAATGCATCCGGCTCTGGTTCCAGATTCAAATGTAGAACTTTATCGGTTGCAGCACGGATTTGTACCATTTGCGCTACAATTTGGGCTATATGAATGGTAGCACTGCTGGTTACTTTATCTTCAAGAACGCGATCGCCCTCGAACCAAGGTTTATAAGATAGCGGTACTGTGGAAATGCTACCTTCCATTTTTTCAGGTAATAGTTCGGCTATAATTTGAGCTAATCGCAACGTGTAGTCCAAACGCTCTTTTTTAGACCAATCTGGCCCATAAACTTTGTCTTTTACTACCTGTAAATGGAAACCACCGTAGGGAAAACCATTCAGTGTAAAAACGTATAAATCGTGTTCGTTTAGCCACGACTTAAACTCTGACAAATTATTACCTTGCAAAAGTTCTCTAGATGCTGCATCTGCCAAACGCAAACCAATACCGAAAGGTTTATTTGGAGATAGCTTTTTTTTCAGAGATGGAATATATTGCACTAAATTTGCAAAAACCTGACTCCAATCTTCACCAGGATGAATATTAGTGCAGTAAGTCAGATGAAGGTTTTTCTCGGACAATATTTTCATATTTATATATATAAGTAAATCGGCAAAAATAAAACAAGCTATGTTTCAGAATGTTTTTTAACCTCAAACCCTTACCCCTGTTCCCTGTTCCCTATTCCCTAATCCCATAGATAACAAGGTTATTGCTTGTTGATATGAAGAATTTTTTACCGCATGAACTTCAATTTGTTCTCCAATTTTTTGCAAAAGCGTTAAGGTTAATTCTCCACCCAAATGCTCGCGAAATTCGTCTAACCCTCTAAACAAACATCTTGGATGCTCTATTGCAGATTGTTCATTTAGTTCGGGAACGTATAGTTCAAATCCTAATGTTTTTAAAGTATTCAGTATTTGCTGCCATTCTAGATGAGTTAGCATTCCTTCTAAATAAGAATAAGTGCTATCCAAAGCCATACCAATTGCTACCGCTTCACCATGACGCAAACGGTAATCAGTCAACTGTTCGAGCTTGTGAGCCGCCCAATGTCCAAAATCGAGGGGACGAGAAGAACCCATTTCAAATGCATCGCCGCTGGTAGCAATATGTTGTAAATGTAGCTGAGCGCATCGGTAAATTACCTGCTGCATTGTTTCCAAATCGCGACGAGCTAGAAGTGCAGCATTATTAGA
>CAYMZW010000638.1:0-3592 GCA_964395005.1 uncultured Rivularia sp. | reverse complement strand
ATGCCCAATGCCCAATGCCCAATCCCCAATCCCCAATCCCCAATTACCAATTACCAATTACCAATTACCAACTAAAAATTAATGTCTGTTGATTACGATATCGTAATTATCGGTGGCAGTCTTGCTGGGCGAGATGCTGCTTTGAAGGCTGTTCAACTAAGGGCTAAGGTGGCTTTGGTTGAACCGCTATTTCGTCATGGCGATTTGATTTTGCTTCAGGGAATAGGGGAAATTATTAAGGTTGTTGGGACTAATAATTTAACTAGGTTTGTTATTGGTAATGATGACTATGGGAAAGAAAATCAAATATCTCTAGAAAAAACGCTGCTGTGGAATTCTGCTGTGGCTGCAAATATCAACGAACAGCTTTCACCTACTTTTTTGGCGGCACAAGGTGTTGATGTAATTGTAGGCAGGGGCTATTTTCAAGCTGAGCCAAGTTTGAGTTTTATTGTTAATAATCGTAAGTTACTTGCACGTAATTTTTTACTTGCTACGGGTTCAATTCCAGCAATTCCAAATATTGAGGGTTTGCAAAAAACGGGGTTTTTGACTTTAGCGAATATTGTACAGGTTCTAAAAAGTTCTAATCCACCGGAAAGCTGGGTGATTCTTGGTGGTACGCCGCAAAGTGTGGAAATTGCTCAAAGTTTAGCGAGATTGGGTTACAACGTTACTTTTATAGTTAATAGCCCTTGGATTATTTCTCCTGTCGATCCAGAAGTTGCTCGGTTGTTGCAAGCGCAGTTAGAAGTAGAAGGAATACGTGTTTTTACGCAATTAACTGTTACTCAAATTCGATTAATTGAAAATAAAAAGTGGCTGCAAGCGGGTAATATTGCGATTGAAACTGATGAAATATTAGTAGCTGTAGCCGAACAACCTTTTATAGAATCGTTGAATTTAGCTGCTGTGGGAGTTAAGTATAATTCCCGTGGTTTATCAGTTAATAAAAAACTACAAACAACTAACGATCGGATTTACGCTTGTGGTGAAGTAATTGGCGGTTACAATTTACCAAATATTGCTAGTTATGAAGCGAAAATTGCGATCAAAAATGCTTTATTTTTACCTAAATATAAAATTAATTACCGGGCTATTCCCTGGGGAATTTTGACTCAACCAACATTAGCGCAAGTTGGTTTAACAGAAACACAAGCTAAAAATAGATACGATGGAAATGATATTTTAGTTTTACGGCAGTATTTTAAAACTTTAGTATCTGCTCAATTAACAGACGAAACAACAGGTATTTGTAAAATAATAGTTCGTCGTAATGGTGAAATATTAGGAGCTTCTATATTAGGAGCAGAAGCCAGAGAGTTAATTAATGTAATTGCTTTAGCTATGGCTGAGAAAATAAAAATTAATAAATTAGCAAATTTAGCACCAGTTTATTCAAGCTTTTGTGAAATCATCGAAAAAACAGCATGGGAATGGAACAAACAAAGATTTGAAAGCAAGCGTTTGCAAGATTTTTGGGATGGGATATTTTACTTTTTGCGAAGTAGGTGAATCAGTGAACAGTGAACAGTGAACAGTTAACAGTGAACATTTTGACGGGTTCGTTTTCTCGGTAATCTTTGGGAGAGGTTATATATAACGTCTCTACATTTAACTCCTAACTCCTAACTCCTAACTCCTAACTCCCCATCCCCCTATCTCCCCCTCTCCCCATCTCCTCTTTTCCTTTCGGGTAAGGAGGCGCTACCGATTCCTTGGAGTACGCCGCGCACTATTAAGCCGACTCCTCTACCAACTACTCGGGTAAGTACGAAGACTACGCCGTTTCCTAGAAAGGATACTAGCGACTGTATGCGTGGTGTGGCTGCATCTCGGAGTTCTAATAGTAATGTGACTACTAATGGTATTCCTCCAAGTTGTGCTAATTCTTCGTTGCGGGATGCATATACGAAAACTTTGGCTATGCCGCGTGGTGCAAGTACTAATAATTCGTGACGACTCTCAAATATTTCCTGGGGTTCTCCTACGTAATTTTCCCAGCGATATTTCCAGGATAAATTGTTTCTGAAGCGTTCGATTTCTCTTGTGGAAATTATTTCGCGATTGTAATAGTCTTTTTTTATAACTTCTATGTTTGCTAATCTATTTAACAACGGCTGCATGACGGCGTTGGCAATACTAATTAACATATTTTCTAAGATCGTGGCAGCGTGTTCGTTGGCTTCGTAGCTAGCGGCTGGGTATGATGTATTATCTATATATAGTTCTGTTTGATATATTAAATAAGATAATAATTCGGTTGTTAAAACAATTTTATTAAGAATTTGTGTCTTGACGATTTCTGCATCTTGCAACAAAATATTTACAATTTCTAATTCAATATCTCCTACTTTTATCCGCGAAAACTTGCCAAAAAATTCTTTAGTAGCTGCTTCCCAAACATCTGCTAATAATATATTCTTTATTTCACTTAACGAGGTTAATTCTACTTCCGAAGCTCGTAATTCATCCAGAGAATCTGCAAATTTTTGTAATAATAAATAAAGTAGTTCTCGCTTTTTATCTTCCCGTAAAATATCTATTTCTAAAGGAATATCTGTGACATTTTGTAAATTAAATTGAAGTTTATTAATACAAGATGCAAATAATGTTGCTTGTAAAGCTCTTGGACTGAGTAAAGGTGGAGAAAGAGGGTTTATTGTCGGATTTGTGATGGTGATGCTACTTGCTATTTTAGGTGCTGGTAATTCTGAGTTAAGGATAACGGGATTGGCAGGAGTTTGTTGTTTTTCTGGTAGTAAATCGATTAAATTATCGAGCAACCATTGTGCAGCAATTAATTCTCGTCGCCTTCCAGCTAAAATAGCTCTGTTGAGTACTGTTAATCCGGGAATTTGCAGTTGTTTGGTAACTTCACTCAAGTTGGGTTGGATATAACTAGTTCCCGACACACGCAAATTATTACGTAACTTATTAATTAGGGAATTAGGATTGCGTTTTAGCAGCGATGGCTCCCCTATGATTTCACCTTCCCATTCTTTTAATGGTGATTTTAATTGTGAGGTTTGGTGAACCCAATAAGAATTTCCACTAGCAATTTGCTGCATGGCAATAATTAATTCGGAGACAGGAGTACCTTTAGGGCAATAACCATTTACTCCTTCAGCTTTTAAAGCTGCAAGCATTCCCGGTTGAAGAATGTGGCATAAAAGTAAAATAGGTAAATTTGGGTACTGTTTTTTCAACTGTCTAATTATTTGCAAACCAAAATCTTGACGATTTGCAGAACGATTATTATCGGGTTCCAAAACTACCAAGTTGACTAAATTAGGATCTTGCTGCGCCAACTCTGCTAAAATTTGCAGCGCATTAGTATAAGTTTCAGCTTCCGCTACAACTTGCAACTCCGGGAATTCTTCCAAAGTTTGACGCAATCCCAATCTAAAAATGGGATCGGAATCAATCAACAATAATTTTAGAGGGCGATCGCTCATAATTCATTCATACTTGGAATGTTGGTAGATACAGCTTTTGATAGTTGATAGTTGATAGTTGATAGTTGCTAGTTGATAGTTGATAGTTGATAGTTGATAGTTGCTAGTTGATAGTTGATAGTTGATAGTTGCTA
>CAYMZW010000637.1:0-3599 GCA_964395005.1 uncultured Rivularia sp. | reverse complement strand
GAAACTAGAGGCAGAGCCTCGCAAAAACGCATTACAAGGCAGAGCCTTGTAACGAGGAAAAACGAGGAAACGAGAAAACGAGAAACTGCTCACTGTTAACTGCTCACTGTTAACTGTAAATGATTGCGCTCAGTTAACTCAGCTTGCCAATGCGGCTCAACCACAATCGTGCTAATCTTCTCCACAATAATCGCAGCACCTTTAACAACATCCCCCGGTTGTAAATCTTCCCGACGATAAACCGGCGCACAATACCACTTATCTTGAGTAAACATCTGTACCGTTTCCACAGAATTCGGAAATTCATCCAAACCCCGACTACGTTTAATCAAAGCTTCCTGCGGAGTATCCATTTTTTGAATCACCTCCACAGAAACCGACTCCACAATCAAACTTTTCTCAGCTTGAATAAAACCATATCTCAACTTATGCTCCCGCTCAAACTCACCCCTCATCATTCCCAAATCTAAATCAAAATCAATCCCCAAAATAGAATTAGTTCCCTCATACTTCAAATTCACCTTCCTTACAACCTCCTCTTCCTCCGCGCTTACCTCCGCGCTCCTCTGCGTTTCCAACTTTTCCATAAACCCCCGCAATTCACCCAACAACTCTTCATTTAAAACCTTCTCCACCCCAGCTTCCCGAATCGCTCTCACATCAGCCAAACCCATACCGTAAGCAGAAAGCACCCCAGCATAAGGATGTAGAAAAATCTTCTTCATCCCTAAAGTATCCGCAATTAAACAAGCAACCTGCGCTCCCGCACCTCCAAAACAGCAAAGCGCGTAATTAGTCACGTCATAACCGCGTTGCAGACTTATTTTTTTAATTGCATTCGCCATACTTTCCACAGCTATGGAAATAAAACCAGCAGCAACTTGCTCCGGCGTGCGATGATTTCCGGTAGCAGTTTCAATATCTTCAGCTAGCTGTATAAATTGTTCAGTAACAACATCTTTATCCAAAGGTAAATTTCCATCCTTACCAAACACCGCAGGAAAATATTGCGGATGAATTTTACCCAACATCACATTCGCATCAGTCACCGCCAACTTACCACCGCGACGATAACAAGCAGGCCCCGGATTTGAGCCAGCCGATTCCGGCCCCACCCGATAGCTAGAACCATCAAACGATAAAATAGAACCACCACCAGCAGCGATTGTATGTATTGCCAGCACGGGAACCCGCATTCTTGCACCAGCAATTTCGTTTTCTAACTGTCGCTCGTATTCACCATTGAAATGGGCAACATCAGTACTAGTTCCCCCCATATCAAAAGTAATTATCGAATCAAATCCACCCCGCAAACTAGTTTGTACAGCACCAACAATACCCCCCGCAGGGCCGCTTAAAATGCTATCCTTACCTTGGAATTGTTGGGCATCAACTAATCCGCCATCCGACTTCATAAACATTAATTTAACACCGGGTAATTGACTAGCTACAGAGTCAACATAGCGACGCAATATAGGAGTTAAATACGCATCAACAACAGTAGTATCTCCCCGTGAAACCAACTTCATTAACGGACTAACTTCGTGAGAAACCGATATCTGCGTAAAACCAACTTCGCGGGCAATTTTACTTACCTGTTGCTCGTGCTGCGGATAATTATAACTATGCATTAAAGCGATCGCACAGCTACGAATTCCCGTATTGTAAACTGCTTGTAAGTCTTTTCTTACTGCTTTAATATCTACCGGGATTAACTCATTACCCTTAGCATCGTAACGCTCGTTAACTTCAATCACCTGCTCGTAAAGCATACTTGGTAAAACAATGTGACGGGCAAAAATATCGGGACGATTTTGATAGCCAATTCGCAAAGCATCCTTGAATCCCTTCGTCGTGAGAAGTAAAACGCGATCGCCCTTTCTTTCTAATAAAGCATTAGTCGCGACAGTAGTACCCATTTTTACTACTTCAATTTCTTGTGTGGGGATGGGTTGATTGCTGGAAATGCCGATAATATCGCGAATACCTTGAATTGCTGCATCTTGATATTGTTCGGGATTTTCGGAGAGTAGTTTATAAACGATTACCCATTGTTGATTGGGAAGAGGAACAATTAAAAACCGTTGGGGATGATTTGTGAGTTGGTTGATTGTAGATTGATTGTCAGTAACGGCGACAATATCGGTAAAAGTGCCACCCCTGTCTGCAAATACTTTTAGCATAGTTTTGGTTTTTGGATGTTATGGAAGTAGTTATTTAAAACCATAGATGATGGGGAGACGCGATATATCGCGTCTCTACAAGAGTTATCGTTAATTAATAAAGTTTTTACGAGAGGATAATGAAATTCACCCTCAGACTGGAAGTCTGGGGCTACAGAAGCAAAGCCCACCTGCGTGGGCTAAGTTACTTGTATTTTAAATAGAAAGTTGATGAGATTATAATTAACAAATATTGTATAGCTTTTTAATAAAAATATGATTGGAATAGAGTGGTTGAGAACACTTCATACAAAACAGATTGCATCAGTCTAGTAAATAGAAAATAGTTCTTTTGTAGGGTGCTGTTAGACGCACGACAATATAGTGATTTCACGAATAATTTGGAATTCGTCTAACGCACCATCCAATATTAATAGATTACGGCAGATTTTCATTTATTTAAAACTTAGACATGATTGCAATTTCTATAGAAGAATTGAAAAAAAGATATGCTGCTGGAGAAAGAAACTTTTCTGGAGTTAATCTGGAAGGGGATTTGTCAGGAATGGAATTAAGTGGTGTTGACTTTACAGGAAATAGAATGGACGAGTATGATTTAGCGCGTACCATTCTTAAAGGTGCGAGTTTCGTTAATACACGATTAGCTCAATCATGTCTAGATGTTGCTGATTTGACTGGAGCCGATTTTAGAGGTGCTAGATTATCTCGGGCTAGTTTCAAAGTTGCTAACCTGACTAATGCCGATTTTAGAGGAGCGAGTTTTAACGAGACTAGTTTTGATAGAGCCAATTTGACAGGAGCTAACTTCGGTGGAACTAATTTGGGAGGATGTATTTTTTGGGAAGCTAATTTAACTGGTGCTAATTTGGAAGGTTGTAGTTTATATAAAACTGCTTTTCGTAATACTATCATGCCAGATGGAAGGATTCGCAATGAATAGTAGGTTCGGTTAAAGACACAAAATAATTTAATGGTTTATGAGATATGAAAATGCACCGTAACCCAACATTTATATTTTAGCTTTAAAGATGGGTAAGATTTTATAGTGCGTTTTCAACGTACTTTGTATATTAGCCGCATCAATTGATTTCAAGGCGGGTTTATGGCAAGTTGGAAATAGTGTAAGTTATCAAATCAATAAAAAATGGTGCGTTATGCTGTCGCAATAACACACCCTACAAAATTACATTAATTCAATTATTATTTATTCTTCAACAACTTTCCTAGCTGCTAAATATTCATACATTTTCCACCGTTGATTAACTTCTATTTGCGCTTCTTCCATCAATTTTTTTGCAATTTCCGGCTTATTTTTCTTCAGCATTTTGAACCGATTTTCCTTATACATTGATTCTTCTGGTGAATTTTTCGGCTCTCTCATATCTAGCTGCAAGGGATTTTTACCTTGTTTAACTA
>CAYMZW010000636.1:0-3627 GCA_964395005.1 uncultured Rivularia sp. | reverse complement strand
AGCAATTAAAATGGGTTGTTTGGATAAATTATACTTTACCGGATATGTCCCCGATAAGGATTTACCCATTCTTTACCGCAATGCAGATATCTATATTGATATGTCCCGTTACGAGGGTTTCGGATTGCAAGTATGCGAAGCAATGGCTACGGGAACTGCGGTAATTGCTTCTGATGTATCTTCTTTACCGGAAGTTGTCGGTGATGGAGGTTATTTAGTTCAGTTAGGAGATATTACTGCACTTTCACAGAAAATATTGTTTCTATTGAAAAATCCGACTGAATTACAAAGATTGAGTAAATTAGCAGGGGAACAAGCAGCTAAATTTTCTTGGGAAAAATGCGCTAAGGAAACTTGGAATGTAATTGATAAAGTTATTTCTAAAGGAATCACAAACTATGCAACTTTCTGATATTCAAGAGATTAGTAAATCTATTAATAATGAGAATACAAATACAAATCCTATTTTTATTTTAGGAATTACACCAAGATGTGGGACAAACTTTCTTCAAGATATTCTCTGTTTGCATCCCGATTGTGGTGCAGGTCCCGTTCGAGAAGATTTTTTATTACATTATTCCAATTTTATTCAAAATTATATTAGTAATTTGAGCCATACTTGGCGCGGTTGGATAGATGATGAAGAGTTTACAAATTTACTTTATTCTAATATTGGAAATGGTTTAGTTTCATTTCTCAAACAGCAAACTGATGAAAAATGGTTGAATGTTCCTTTAAAAAGAGAACCGCTATTAAGTCATATATTTAAACCTTCTCCTCAAAGATTAGTTACTAAAACTCCTAGTGTTGAAAACTTGGATTGTTTTTTCAAACTTCTTCCAAATTGCCAATTGATAATTATAGTACGCGACGGTAGAGCAGTTGCTGAATCATATGTAAAAAGCTTTAACAGTTATTACGAAATAGCAATGCAAGAATGGGCTAAAGCTGCTCAAGATATTCTCAATTTTATTGAAAAAAATCAAGATGAGAATAATCAAAAATATTATGTAGTTAAATATGAGGATTTATGTAACAACAATCAAGAAGAGTTACTGAAAATTTTTGATTTTCTTGGTTTAAATCCAGATTTATACAGTTTTGACGAAGCAGATAAATCTCCCGTTAGAGGTTCATCTTCTTTTCGGGGTGATGATAAATCTTTGCATTGGAAGTCGGTTAAGAAAACGAATGAATTTAATCCGAATTTACGTTGGAGTCACTGGAATCAAAAACTGCATCAAAGATTTAATTGGATTGCTGGGGAGTATTTAGTTAAATTTGGGTATGAGAAAGAATATGAGAATATGAATTATTTTTGGAAAGTTTGGAATTACCTTGAGAATTTTAAATGGTGGGTGAGAAACAATATTAAGTCAATTTTTTATGCTTTGAATATTAAGGGGGAAAAATAGGGAATGGGGAATAGCGGAAAGTGCGGTCTTGGGGGTCTCCCCCAAGAGCAACTTTCCAAGAGAGGGAGAATAATTAATTAGTAAATTTTAAGCAATACAGGAAATAATAATTATGTTAACTCAACAAACAAGCAACCCAGATTTATGGAATCAGGTTTGGAATCAATCTAGTCAGGAAAAAAGCGAGTTTTGGGAATGGGTAGAGCGTGACTCGAATGGTGTCAGGGGTACAAAAATTCAGGATTATATTCGTACTCATGTAGGAGATATCAGTCAACTGAAAACCATCGAAGTTGGTTCTGGGTTAGGAGTTTTTAGCTTTATTTTGGCTCGATTGGGTGCAGAAGTAACTTTGTTAGATTACAGCGAACAAGCTCTTAGTTTAGCTGAAGAATGCTTTAAAAAAAATGGTTTGAAGGCAAAATTCATACGTCAGGATGCGCTTGCATTAGATAGCAATTTGTACGGAAGATATGATATCGCTATGTCTTTTGGAACAGTGGAACATTTCCGCTATCCCCAACGCTTACAGATGATTGAAACTCATCTTAATTGTGTGCGAAATGGAGGAGCAATTGTCATAAGTGCGCCAAATAAAGCCTTTTTACCGCATGAGTTTTTAAAAGCCGATTTGCAAAGAAGAAATAAATGGGAATTAGGTTACGAAGGAGCTTTTAATCGTAAGGAGTTTTGTAAGATTGCTCGTCAGCTTCAGCTTAGTAATTCAAAAGTAATTGGTTCGGCATTTTTGAGCGATTTTCAAAGATATATACAAATTTATCGCTCAACCAATATTTTCCAGAAAATTTTTGGTTCAAATAGTTCCAATTCTGTAAATTCACAAATTAAAGACAAATCAAGTTGGCTAGATGATTATTTTGGTGCTGATTTGGTTTTACTTGGTCTAAAAAAGAAGTGAAAAGCCAAAATGAATTATGAGCGCAAATCCTAAAATACTATACCCCATCATCGATGGACAAGTTACGGGTGGGAATATCGTTTGTTTGCATCTAATCGAAGCAGCATTAAATCAAGGTTGGGATGTTTTGGTTAATTCACCTTCTGAAGGACAATTTTGCGATATCCTCCGAGAAAAGAAAGTTAAAGTTTACCATTTGGATACAACTCGCTCTTTTAACTGGTTATCAGCAGTAAAGATGGCACAGTTAATCAAAAAAGAACAAGTTTCTTTAGTTCACGCTCATGCTCCTTTCGCTGGTTCAATTATTTCTTCTTTAGCTGGGAAGTTTGCTGGTGTACCTGTAATTATTCACGCTCATTTACAAGATACTCTAAGCAGTAATTCTTTGATTAGAAGCTATCAAAATATAATGAATTACTGGACAAGTAGAAAATGTTGCGATGCAATTATTGCTGTTTCTCATCAGGTAAAAGATGCTTTAATTACAGAAGGTTTTGACTCCCGTAAATTCCATGTTGTACATAATGGTACTCCTATTAATAATCAGCAAATTAACACGAATATTCGCAGTCAATTAAATATTCCTAAAGATATCCCGGTTGTGATTCATATCGGTAGACTTTGTAAAAGCAAAGGACAACATCTTTTACTTAAAGCTGCTGCAAATTTACATCAATTAGGACAAGAAGCTGTATATTTAATCGTGGGTAAAGATTTAGAACAAGATGGAGCTTATCTAAACTATTTGAAAGATATGGCTCAAGAATTGGGAGTTAATCAATCAGTTCATTTTTTAGGTCATCGTGCCGATATTCCTCAATTATTAGCTTTATCCGATTTATTAGTTTTACCTTCTTATACAGAGGGTTTACCTTTAGTTATTTTAGAAGCAATGGCAGCAGGTTTACCAGTTGTTGCAACTCCTGTAGGAGGAATTCCTGAAGTCGTAATTCATCAAGAAACTGGTTTTTTAGTACCTGTTGAAGATGTTCGAGCTTTAGGGGATGCAATATTAAGGTTATTGCAAAATCCTCATCTTAAGAATGAGATGGGGAATAAAGGATTGGAGATGATAAATGAAAATTTTTCTTTAGAAAAGATGTGTGGGGAAGTGTTTGATATTTATGAGAAGGTTTGGTGAGGGAATAATGAAAAAAACCAAAGCCATCATCCTCACAGAAATCATTTCTCCCTACCGTATTCCACCTTTTAATTATTTAGCTAAAGATGAAGACATTGATTTAACAGTTTTCTTTTTTGCGGAAACGGAAAGTCGCAGAAGTTGGTTGG
>CAYMZW010000635.1:0-3631 GCA_964395005.1 uncultured Rivularia sp. | reverse complement strand
GAAGTTGGCAAAGGGCTAAGGAACGTTTTGAAAAGGAAGCTAAAACTTTAGGGCAGTTGGGCAATCATTCTCAAATTCCGATGCTTTTAGATTTTTTTGAAGTGGGAGGAGAATTTTTTCTGGTTCAAGAATATATCCGTGGCTGTACTTTAACTCGTGAAGTTAGACGTAATGGTGCTTTGAGTGAAGATGCTGTGAAAAAGTTTTTGCGCGAGATACTTCCGGTATTACAGTATATTCATAAAAATCACGTGATTCATCGCGATATTAAACCACATAATTTACTTCGATGCGATGATGATGGACGTTTGGTGTTAATTGATTTTGGTGCGGTTAGGGAAGAGTTAGCAAAAGCTAGCGAACTTGCTGATAAAACTGCTACTACTAATTTTGTTGGCACTATGGGATTTGCTCCTCCCGAACAGTTTTCTCTACGCCCGGTTTACAGTAGCGATATTTATGCATTAGGTGTAACTTGTCTTTATTTACTTACTGGTAAAGCACCTTTAGAATTCGATCACGATACCAATACGGGTGAAATCTGCTGGCAAAAACAGTTAACGCTCAGCGAACACTTTGCCTCTGTTTTAAATAAAATGCTCAAAGTTAACGTCAAGGAGCGTTTTGCATCTGCTCAGGAAGTCATGTTTGCTCTGGGTGTAGAATCCCATTTACCCCATTTAACTAACTGCTTGGCTACTCAACCTTTAGGAGGCGAAAAGAAGTCGGTAGCAAATAGTTTTGAAGAAAATTATCATAGTTATGCTCCTCCGTTTACACGAACTGCGATCGCGATTCGCGAATGGAAAGCTAAATTAGAAGCAAGAAAAACACGACGTAAATACAAACGTTATTCATCGATGGCATAATAATTCTACAATGCAAGAAAAATATTAAATTTAAGTTAAATCAACTATTTCTTTTGTATTTTAAAATAGATTATTATTTTCTGGATAGGCAGTTTTTATTAATACATTAAATTCGGTAAACATAGTTACATTGCGCCGAAAAATGATTTAATTAATTGAATTAAAATATTTTTCTACAAAGATTTTTGTATAATAATAAAATAATTTTTTAATTTTTCTGTAATAAAGAAAAATTAGGGGCTTTTGTTAGCAAAAACTATCACGCAGTTGCCCGAATTTAATGATGATCTGCTGCCTAAATCCCGATTGCTTAAATCCCCTTAACGATCGAACCTCGAAATTTTGCGTTAGCTGTGGGGCACCAATACTACCATTATTACGGAATCGATTTCGAGTTATCCGGGTGCTTTCACAAGAAGGTGGATTCGGTAAAACTTATCTAGCTCAAGATTCAGATAAATTAAATGAACCTTGTGTTATCAAGCAATTAGCACCTAGAATTGATGGAAACTGGGCGCTAAAGAAAGCAGTAGAGTTGTTTGAGAAAGAAGCACAACGACTACAGCAGTTAGGAGAAAATTCCCAAATTCCGAAGCTTTTAGCTTATTTTGAACAAGACAATTGTTTATATTTGGTACAGCAATTCATCGACGGGCAAAATCTGCTCGAAGAATTAGAATCACGACGGAATGGTGATATTTGGCTGCGTTGCTATAGCGAAACCGAAATTAGAGAATTTCTGTTAAATTTATTACCAGTTCTGCATTTTGTTCACGAGCATGGAGTAGTTCATCGGGATATTAAACCCCAAAATATTATCCGTCGCAGTTCCCCTCAAGAATTGAAGGGTGATTTAGTATTAATAGATTTTGGCTCTTCTAAAGAATTGAAACCAACACTCAATTTAAAAGTAGGAACTTCTATTGGCTCGCACGGTTATTCACCAATAGAACAAATTAGAGATGGATTAGCTTATCCTGGTAGCGATTTATTCAGCGTCGGAGCCACCTGTTTTCATTTAATGACGGGTATGTCCCCTTTTCAACTATGGGCAGATCATGGTTATGGCTGGATGAATAATTGGGAAAAATACTTAAACTATCCAATTAGCGATGAACTTGGTAATGTAATCGATAAATTGTTAAAAAAAGATATAGAGCAGCGTTACAAATCGGTTGTGGAAGTAATTGCAGATTTGAAACTGCAAAAATACCCAGTAGTTTTACCCGATTTAGTAAAAGTTTCCGAACAATTAGTACCACCAACTCAAATATTTTATAGAAATAGATATACCAACTTAAAAACAATATTGCTAGCAGGTACAGCAGTCTTAATGTTTGTTGCTGGAGAATTTTGGTATTGGAGAAACCGCGAAAGCCAAATCCGTAACAATACCAATACTCAACCAAGCATTGAGCCAACAGTTAAACGTGAGATTTTTAGCCAACCCGACTCCAAGCAATTTGCTTTAACTAAAACCTTTAGCCTTTACGATTCAGTTTCATCCCTGGCAATCAGCCCGGATAGCAAAACAATTTTGACAAACAGTATTTTCGGTGCAAAATTATGGAGCTTAGTAACTAAACAAGAAATATCTGTTTTTGATGCTCATAATGCAAAAGTTAACGTAGTTGCCATAGATCCAGACGGTACAAAATTTGTCACTGGTAGCGAAGATAAAACTATCAAAATATGGAATCTGGCAACAGGGCAAGAAATTCGTACCCTACAAAAACATACCTTGGGGATTCATGCTTTAGCTATAAGTCCCGATGGTAAGCTACTTGCTTCCGGTGGCGATGAGGGCAGCGTTAAATTGTGGAACCTTAACACTGGTGAAGAATTAGCTAGTTTCGATCTTCATAGTCAAAGAATTAGTTCTCTTGCCTTTGACTCTCAAGGTAAAATGCTTGCCAGTGCTAGCTTTGACGGAACTGTAAAAATTTGGGATGCAAAGGCTGAAAAACTTTTACGTACTTTACCGAAAAAAAATAGTAAAGTTTATTTCACTAAATTCATCAAAAAAGTTGGAGGCATAAGTAATAGTTCGGTAATTGCTAGCTACAATAGCGATATAGGTATATGGAATCTAATTACTGGAGAAAAAATACGTACCTTTTTAGGACATTCTCAATCCATAACATCTACTGCTGTAAGCTTGCAAAGAAATCTTCTTGCTTCAGCATATAGCGATCGAACTATCAAGTTATGGAATTTAGATACTGGGGAACTTTTAACAACTTTAAAGGGACATTCTGGTAAAGTCGAATCTCTTGCTTTTAATCGGGATGGAAATATTCTCGTTAGTGCCGCACAAGACAGAACTATTAAAGTTTGGCAAATATATAATTTTTGATTGTGTAGAGAATAAAAATTCTGTATAAAGTCAATATAAAATACCTGTAAAGAATATGCATAACTCTTGGAAATATTTCCGAGATACTATTGAATTGGTAGATATCTATATTTCTATTAAGTAATAAATTTAAGTATATTTTTTAAATTTATGAAGTTGAGTTAAAAGCTAAGCTTCATCGAGTATTTATTTTTTTAATGGATATGGCTCACTACATATTAAAAATTTTAACCACATTCTCAGTGATGGTTTTAGCATTTATCAGGGTTTGGCATTGGGGAACTTCTCCCGCGACGAGCCGTATACCTTCTCGCTTGAACGAGCCAGTATCAATGCCTTGGAAAACTGCTTCCTTGGGATTTACATTAACCGGGCATTCCGATTCCGTTTGGGCGATCGCCATTAG
>CAYMZW010000634.1:0-3651 GCA_964395005.1 uncultured Rivularia sp. | reverse complement strand
TTTCTTGTTCCCAGTCTCCGGCTGGGAATACATATCAAGAGGCTCTGCCTCTTAATATATCGTGAGGCTCTGCCTCACATCATTGATTCCTAGCCAGAGACTAGGAACCAGTTATTAACTGTTCACTGTTAACTGCTCACTGCTCACTGCTCACTGCTCACTGTTAACTGCTCACTGCTAACTGCTCACTGTTAGCTGTTTCTTCAAAAATTTCTAAGTCAAACCAAAATGTAGTTCCGATACCGACTTCACTGACTAAAAAGACTTTTGCATGATGTTTGTCTTCGAGAATATTTCTGACGATTGATAAACCTAAACCAGTTCCTTCAAGGGTATGAACTCTATTTTCTACGCGGAAAAAGCGGTCGAAAATGGCTTGCTGATCTTCACTCGGAATACCGATTCCTGTATCACCAATTTCTACACGCACGCGAGATATTGAGGTTGAGCTATTTAAAAGTGGTTGGGGTTGGAGTTCGTATGCCCGGAGTGCTACTTTTCCACCAGGTCTGCTAAACTTGAGTGCATTACCAATTAAATTAGCTAAAACTTGTAACAATAAGTCGTAATGTCCTCTTACTAAAGGCAAGTTTGGATCTATATCTTGAATTAATTCAATACCTTTATCTCTAGCATTTAATTGATAAGTACGTAGAGTTTGTTCGATGGCTTGACTCAAATCAACTCCATCCATGCTGTAGCTACGTCCAGATTCTAATTTAGATAAATCTAATACATCGTTAACTAAACGAGCAAGTCTATCTGTTTCGTTATTAACAGTTAACAAAAACTCTTGTCGCTGCTCTACATCTAAATCTTCGCCGAATTCGTGTAAGGTTTCAATAAAAGATTTGATATTAAATAAAGGCGTTCGCAATTCGTGGGAAACGTTGCTGATAAATTGACTTTTCGCTTCATTTAGTTCTACTTCGCGAGTAATATCTTGAATAGTAATCGCAATACCTTTAATACTTTCTCGCTGCTGGTTAATAACTGTAGTTAAAAGTATGCGGATAGTTCTTTTGATCGGTTCGTTGATAGTAATGCGAAATTCGGCACGTTCCAAATCTCCTGCTGTCATCTTGTGCAAATAACGGTTAATTTCTATTTGCATCTGTACGGGTAAATAGTCTAATACGCTATTACCAACTACTTCAGTTTCTTCCCAACCGAAAATTGTTTTTGCTGTCGGATTGACTAATATAATCTGCATTTGATTATCAATCAACACCGCACCATCGGCAATAGTAGAAACCAAAGTTTCCAACTTAGCTTTTTCTGCTGTTAATTCTTCAATATTTTGTTCTTCATAGCGCTCTAAACGCTCTGCCATTTCATTAAAGCTGGAAATTAACTCATTAAGTTCTCCAGAAAATTCTAATTCGATTCGCTGCTTAAAATTCCCCGCAGCAATTTGTTTGACTCCTGCCAACAATTCTTTTATAGGTTTAGTAATAGTTAAAGCATTAACTACTCCTCCCAAAATTACCATTACCCAAATCGAGATAAACACCGCAATAGTCACATCGCGGGTAAAATTGGTAGAAATAACGGCAGTTTGATTGGGGTTAATACCAACTGCCAAAACGCCTAAATATTTACCATTAGCTCGCAAAGGCACAAAAACATCGGTAACTTCCCCATCTGGTGAATGATGGTGACGCACCATTGGCTTTTCCACATCAGCAGCATAATTTTCCGGTAGCTCAATCCTGCGTTTAATAGTCAGCGAATTTCCGACTTCCGGTTCCCAAAAAGGAATACCAAAAAATATTTTTCCAGTTTCATCAGCATAAAGCATATACCGCACGCTGGAAGTGCTGCTGTAGAAACGTTGGGAAAACCGTGCTATCTCAGTGTAATTATTTTCCGCCAAAAACGGCGAGACATTAGCAGCCAGTAGCAAACCCAAATCTCGCCCAAAACGAGTGTCATTGAGTCGTGCATCCTGCTGAATAGTATTTACCGCCCAAAACGTCAAACCGCTCATCACCAAAGACACAACCAAAGTGACAGCCGCTAACAGCCTTGTTTGAAGATTAAAATCTGACCACCAATGGGCGATCGCTTCTCTAATTGTTTTAAAAATAGCTAGCATCTCAAATATAAGTTGTTAGTAGTTTATTAAAATACAAACCCAACAACTAAAAATTAACAGTTAATTTGACAAACAGTGAAGAAAGTTAAGAATTGGGTAATGGGGGATTGGGGATTGGGCATAGGGCATAGGGGATTGGAGATGGGGGAGATAGGGAGAGGGGGGAGAAGAATTATTAATTTACTCCTAACTACTAACTCTTAACTCCTAATTCCTAACTCCTAACTCCTAACTCCTAACTTTCAACTGCTCACTGCTCACTGCTCACTGCTCACTGTTAACTGTTTCCCAATATCTCGCCGATAATACATTCCCTCGAAGTTGATTTTTTCAATACCGGCGTATGCCAATCGTAATGCTTGCTCAAAGTTTTCTCCGACTCCTGTAACGTTTAAAACTCTACCTCCGTCTGTCATCAATTCTTGATTTAATTTTGTACCGGCATGAAATACGGTAGCACCTGTGGCTTCGGCTTCAGTAATACCTGTAATCATTTTACCTTTTTGATAACTTCGCGGATATCCCCCGGAAGCAGCAACTACGGTGGCGGCGGCTGCTTGTTTCCATTTAATCGGGGGCATTTGCTCTAAACGCTGCTCGATGCAGGCAAGCATTAATTCTTCTAAAGGCGTTTCTAATAATGGTAATATTACCTGAGTTTCTGGGTCGCCAAAACGACAGTTAAATTCTAAAACTTTGAATTCACCTGTGGGAGTTACCATCAATCCGGCATAAAGTACGCCTCGATAATCAATGTTTTTGGCTTTTAAAGCATTTATAGTTCGATCTAAAACTTGTTTTTGCACCCGCTCCATTAAATTAACTGTGGCGATGGGTGTTGGTGCATAAGCTCCCATTCCACCTGTATTCTCTCCCGTATCGCCTTCACCGATGCGTTTGTGGTCTTGGGCTGGTAATAATGGTCTTATAGTTAAACCATCCGTCACGGCTAAAACAGATACTTCCTGCCCGGTTAAACATTCTTCAATAACTACGAATTCCCCAGCGCTACCAAATTGCCCGTCAAAGATTGCTTCAACTGCCTCTACCGCTTGATTTAAGTCGGTTGCAACCGTAACGCCTTTACCAGCGGCTAAACCGTCAGCTTTGATCACAATCGGCACTCCGTGGTTTTTAATATAGCTTTTTGCGGGTGCCGCTTTATTAAATACCGCACTATTGGCAGTAGGAATATTAGCTTCTTGCATGATGCTTTTTGCCCATGCTTTACTCGCTTCTATCTGCGCTCCTGCTTTCGTAGGGCCAAATACTTTTAAGCCTTGAGATTGCAGATAATCGGTGATTCCTTTAGCTAAAGGAACTTCTGGCCCTACAACTACAAGATTAATTTGTTCTTTTAAAGCAAAATTACCTATACCTTCAAAATCATCAACCTTTAAACAAAGATTTTCACAGCGATCTAAACTAGCCGTACCACCATTTCCCGGCACGCACACAACCCGCTCAACTTGACTTGATTGAAGAAACTTCCAAGCCAGAGCGTGTTCTCTTCCTCCACTACCTACAACTAAAATTTTCACTTATTATCCTCG
>CAYMZW010000633.1:0-3659 GCA_964395005.1 uncultured Rivularia sp. | reverse complement strand
TCAAACCGATAATCCTAATCAACCAGATAGTACATTAGCTAGTAAAAATACAGTACCAGTAGATGATTTAGCCAAACCTGCTGTAGTTAAAGTATTTAGCGGTTGCGAAGCTTCTGTTCCATTTAACGGTAAAACCTACGAAGTTTCCGCTAAGGGACAAGGTTCTGGTTTCTTCGTCACTTCCGACGGTTATATTATCACTAACGCTCATGTAGTTAAAGAAAGCGCAAACCCAGAAATCTGCGAACAATCACAAATATTAACGCAACAATTAATTTCTCAAATTGCTGAAGATTTAGAGCTATCTCCCTCTGAAATTAGAAACAATCCCGAACAAATGCAAGAAATTGAAAGCAGTTTGGAAAATGCAAGGATTCAGCCAATTAACGAAGTGATTTTACCTAACGGTGATCAATTAACTTTTGATGTTAAGGAATACGGCGCTCCTATTGGTGAAGGAAAGGATGTTGCTGTTATCAAAGTACAAATCAAAAATGCTCCTGTATTAAAATTAGCTAATTCCGAGCAAGTGAAAACTCAAGATAAAATTATCGCACTTGGATACCCATACCTTGCCCTGGGCGACTTATTGGACGAAAAATCTGAAGTCGAAGTCACAGTTAGTAGAGGAGAAATTTCTTCTACAAATAAGCCTTTACGTGATGGTTCAACAGCATTACAATTCAACGCTGGTGTAACTCATGGTAACTCAGGTGGTCCGGTTCTCAACGAACAAGGTGAAGTAATCGGTATTACCACCTTTGGGCCGTCAAATTTCGATGGTATAGCTTTTGCTGTTACCAGCGAAACAATTATGGAATTTGTTCGTTCGGCTGGTATAACTAACGAACAGGGAATAGTCGATCAATTGTACCAAGAAGCATTACAACATTACACTCAAGGTGAATATTCCCAGGCAATTGAAAAATTTGAAAGGGTTGAAAGATTCTTCCCCCAGCATTCGGAAATAAGTCAATATCTCCAAAAAGCAGAAGAACAGATAGTGTTGGCGAATTCAGGTATGAATTTAAATATCCCAGACGCGATATATCCGCACTCTATATGGGTTTAAATTATCCAAAATATCAATTTCTGCTCATTAAATCAGCAACACTGAAAAAATGATTGCTGCTAAGGAAATATTCTGGTTCTAGCATTTTGTCAATCTTACTCAAGATATATTTTTTTTGGGTTTATGAATCGAGTCGTTAATGTAACATACAATGCATATTGTTAGTGAGCATCCCAAATGTGTAAAAACGTATTTTTTTCCTGCATTAGGATGTCCCCTATTGTTATCTGTTTCAATTTTCATTAATCTTTAATAGTTGTGCAATGAGTAAAATAATTGTCCTAAATTTAGGTAAAGGTAACTTATACGAAGGTTTTCGAGATGTCACGGCTAAATTTGGGTATAAAGACAATTCCCATATGATGGAAATTCGCGCTAGCTTACCACCCGCTCCAGAAATTCACTTACTGTATCAAGATTGGCAAGCATTATATTCGGCTGTTTACCGTAATTATGGTTGGAATATACGTCTGGGAATTATTAAAGATGCTCGTCGAGCTACAAATATCTCTGAAGCTGATTTTAAGGCTGTATCTAAACAATTATCAACCAAAATTAATACTTGGCTGAATTCGCAGGAGTTTCGCAAAATTGAACAAACACTACGCACGAAATTACATTCAAATGAAGAAATTAACTTTATAATTTCAACTAATGATAGTTTATTGCAGCGAATTCCTTGGCATTTATGGAGCTTTTTTGAAGATTATCCTTATGCTGAAATTGGACTAAGTTCTTTAGAATTACATAAAGTTTATCGTCGATATAATAAAAGCAATCAAGTTAATATTTTAGCTATTTTTGGTAATAGCGAGGGAATTGATATTAATCAAGACAAAAGTTTTTTAGAAAAGTTATCAACTAAAGCAAAAATTGAATTTTTGATTGAACCACAGTTCAAGGATTTAAGCGATCAATTATGGGAAAAAAATTGGGATATTTTATTTTTTGCCGGACACAGTTATACTCAGGAAACAGGATTACTGCAAATAAATCAAACTACAACAATAACCCTCGAACAATTAAAACATGGACTCAAAAAAGCAATTGAAAATGGGTTGCAGCTGGCAATCTTTAACTCGTGCGATGGCTTAGGTTTAGCGCAAGCTTGCTCCGATTTACATATACCTCAAGTGATTGTAATGCGCGAACCCGTTCCTGATTTAGTCGCACAGGAATTTTTGAAATATTTTTTGACTGAATTTTCTCGCGGACAATCGTTGTATTCTTCACTACGTCAAGCTCGAACCAGACTGGAAGGAATAGAAGATAAATTCCCTTGTGCAACCTGGCTACCTGTAGTTTGTCACAATCCCCTAGAACCAACAATGATTTGGAAACAGCGCAAAAAATTTGTTACCTTGAAAAGTTTATTAACAGTAATTATTACTAGCTTTCTAGTTGCAAGTTTGGTGATGGGGGTACGGTACTTTGGTTATCTTCAATCCTCTGAATTACACGCTTATGACCGTTTTATGCAATGGCGATCGCAATATTTTGGTGAAGAGAGCGATCGCCACCTTTTGATTGTGACTATTGATGAAAAGGACATTGAGTATCAGCAAGATAAATACAATGACGTGCAAGACTCGCTATCCGATAAAGCACTTGCCGATCTGATAGAAAAACTAGATAAATACCAAGTCAAAACCATTGGTTTAGATTTGCATCGTACTCACCGAGTAAACCAAGAAAGCAGCGATTTCACAAACCCTTATAAAGATAGCCGTCTGTTTGTTGTATGCAAAGCTCCGACTTTCGGTAATGATGGGGATTCCGACGGAATTAGACCTCCATTCGGAGCAACACCAGAGCGCATAGGTTTTAGTGATTTTGTTGAGGATAATGACAGTGTTGCTCGTCGCCACTTATTAAGTATACGTCTTATACCTACTTCAAAATGTAACACAGACGAAGCATTTAGTACCAGGCTAGCACTTGATTTTTTAGCAAAACAAGGCATAAAACCGTCCTTTCCAGAAGGTAATTTGCAAATTAAAGATGTTTTATTTAAGCCATTGGAAAAACATACAAGCGGTTATCAAAAAGTTAATCCAGAAGGTCATCAAATACTATTGAATTATCGCTCTCTCTCCTCAGTAGACGAAATTGCCAAAACAGTCAGCTTAAAAAATCTCTTGGATAAACCAACACCATCAGAGACAGTAGAATCATCTAGAGAGCGCATTGCTCTAATTGGTCGTATTGCTCCCACCGATTTTGATGGTGTGAAAGACCCCTGGAAAACACCCTTCAGTTCCGGTGCAATACCGAAGCAACGAAAAATACCGGGAGTATTCATCCAAGCACACATGGTAAGTCAAATCATTAGTTCGGTTCTAGACAACAGACCGTTATTTTGGTGGTGGTCAACATCGACAGAAGCAGTTTGGATATGGGGGTGGTCATTGATTGCAGGTGCCACTGCATGGTGTTTTTCTAAACCGCTACACCTGGCACTGATAACTACAGTTATGCTTATTACTTTATTTATTATCTGTTTCAGCGTTTTTACGCAAGCAGGTTGGATACCCTTTATTCCCTGTGCATTAGCATTGATAGCAACTCAGGCAGCCATAGTTTTATG
>CAYMZW010000632.1:0-3664 GCA_964395005.1 uncultured Rivularia sp. | reverse complement strand
TGCATGGTCACTATCAAGGCTTGATGCAATTGTTAGAGGCGATCGCCCCAACAGCAGATGACACAATTTATTTTCTAGGGGATTTGATAGATAGAGGTCCCCAAAGTTGTCAAGTAGTGGATTTTGTTAAAGACAATTCCTATCCTTGCTTGCTCGGAAATCACGAGCATATGTTAGTAAAAATTCTTACAGATAACAATGCTTCCACTCCCAGTTTACAAGCATGGCTTTACAGTGGCGGGCAAGCAACCTTAGCAAGCTATGAAAACGGTAAAATACCTGATGAACATCTCGAATGGTTTAAAAGTTTACCTTTATATTTAGATTTAGGAGATATCTTTTTAGTTCATGCAGGTATCGATCCTGAAAAAACTATAGAAGAACAAAAAGCCGAACAATTTTGCTGGATTAGAGACAAATTTCATACTATTCAAAAGCCTTATTTTTCAGATAAAGTAATTATCGTCGGTCATACTATAACCTTTACATTTCCCGGAATTGTTCCGGGCAAAATTGCTAGAGGTGCAGGTTGGCTCGATTTAGATACAGGTGCTTATCATCCCCGTAGTGGTTGGTTAACAGCGTTTGATGTCACAAATCGTCTGTGTTATCAAGCCAATATGTTTAAACCTTCTGTACGCACTTTACCCTTAGAAGAAGCATCAGCTAAAGTTAATTGGACTTCACTAAAAGTCAATCGTAATAGCAGCAGATTATGGGCTTAAGAGGTTAAAGGTTAAAGGTTAAAGGTTAAAGGTTAACCCCTAACCCCTAATTCCTTACTCCTAACCTTTATCAATTACAATAATGGTCGGATATTTCTCCGGTATGCAGTTTTACTTAAGCCGTCGTTACCTTTACTACGTTGTGCGTTTACCCAACTCTGAAGATATTGCACGCGATTGTTGGGTGAAGGGTGGGTACTTAAAAATGGTGGAACTCTACTTCCGCTTTTGCTTTTCAACTTCCTCATAAAAGAAACCATCCCTTGAGGAGCATAACCTACATCTGTAAGTATTCTTAATCCAATTTGGTCTGCTTCTTTTTCGGCACCACGGCTATTAGGACGACGATAACCTAGTTCTACACCAAGCTGAACTAATCTACTGTTTTCCACACCTGCTGCTGTAGCTAAACCTCTGGCGATCGCAGTTTTCTGCATCTGTTCTATTACGTGGTTGCCTTCAATATGACCCATTTCATGGGCAACTACACTTGCCAATTCGGCTTCATTATCGGCAGCTTTGATTAAACCAGTATTAATATAAACATATCCACCAGTAGTAGCAAAAGCATTTATACTGTCATCTTTAACTACTTGAAATGTATAAGGAATGTTTTTTCGAGTACTTTGCGCTTCTAAGCGATTGCCAATTCTCTTGATGTAATTATTGATTTGAGAATTGCTGTAAAGCTTAACATCGCTTTTAAGCAATTGCTGATTAATTTGCTTACCAAGCTTAATTTCTTGCTTCTCTGATATATTAGATAGTTGAATTATTTGGGCACCTTGAAAGAGAATATCCCATAGGGACAAGCCTTGAGCGGGCAATGGTGTAGTCAAGCACACGCTAAATGCTACTACTAGAGAAATCAACGGATAAAAGAATCTTTTTCGTAAAAAATCGAAATTTGAAGAAAAGTTTGTATTTTTAATCATATAACTTCAAGGAGGTTTTAGAAGAACGTAAGTTGTAAGACGGAAAATAGTTTCATTAGTTGCACGTCTTAATGCTAACTAACTCATATCATTTAGAGGTTATCTAGTCTGCTTGACTCTATAGTACCTTTGCTGTTAAACATGGCAACTAATCATGGATTTCATGAAAGCGATGAAAAGTAGTGTTAGTAATAAACTGTCCTATAACTAGAAAGACGGAAATCGTATTATTTTAGTTAGCTTTAATCCAAAATCTTTCTACTTCATCTAACATAAGTTAACTTCTACTTCAAGTAACTTCATTTTCACTAATATCAATTCTCTATCCAATTTGTAAATAGGCTTGCATTAGTTATGGCTATACTAGATTCCAAAGGTCGCTTATTTGGTAAATTCAATATTCTAGATATCGGAGCTTTATTAGTAATCTTGCTAGTGATAGGAGGTATCTTTTTATTTCCTGGAACTACTGGTTCCGTCGCTCAAGTAGGTACCACGACAAAACCTATTGAAGTTGATTTAATTGTTCGAGGATTAAAAGTAAAGGATATAGATAGATTGTCCGATCAAGGTAATTTTAGGAAAGGACAAAAAACAAATGTTATTATCCGCAATCAACCCTACGGTCAAATTCCGATAAAATCCATTGAAGTACTACCTAGAAAAATTATCGTTACTCAACCCGATGGTACCGTTAAACTAATTCCAGATCCCAGAGAAAACGTTTTTAGTACAGATATGCTTTTGACTTTAGCTGGTAAAGCAACTATTACAGACAGCGGACCCGTTTTAGGTAATAGTAAAGTAAAAATTGGAATGCCGTTTGAATTAGAAGGCTTTAATTATAACTTCAGAGGCAGCGTAATTGATGTCAGGGTTGAAGATAAATAATAGAATTAAGGTTAAAGGTTAAAAATAAATATTAAATCTTCTATTTTTAATCTTTCCCTAATTATTCAAAAAGCTGAATAAACGTTTTTGTTCAAATTAAAAATAGTCTCCCGTTTGCAACGAGGGGGCTATTTTTTTTTGAGATAAACATTCATTAATCAAGAATAAATAGTTAAGTAGGTTGGTGTTGAAAATAGTGATGCTGAAAAAGGGAACAGGGAATAGGGTTGGAGGTAATAGGAGTAAGGGTTTGAGGTTAAAAAACATTACTTAGGACAAAAGTGAAATTGCAATATCAAACTTTAGATTTACTCAAGGTTTGGCAAAATGGCAATTTACATAATTGGAATAATCACTTCGTCGTTTAGCAAAATGCTGTAGGAGGAAAAATACCTATCTATCAAGCTTGGAAAGAAGGCGGAATTCGCATAGAAGCAGGTGGTTACAAGTATATGAGCAAGCTTAAATAAAGGTAGAAATTTATCGTGCAAAATCTATAACTTTGGATTAACCCTTTTATATTATTTTTCTACCCATAGTTGGTAGGAATAAGTCTAATTACTTTTAATTTTGTTAATACAAAATACTTTGTTTTTTATACAACAAAGTTATTTAATTTATATTCGATCGAAATAATTGTTTTGCCAATTACAAAATCTAATTATTATAGCGAAACTTTACCGCACGGTAACTAAAAAAAGTTGATGTTTAATATTTTAATATGTTAGCTTGTAAGTGTGAATAAGTCATTAAAGGGTAGCATTAACGACGGAGTAAAAAGGGCGTTTTTACAGTCACAAAAAAGTAAATAAATCTAGAAAGGCAAAAGTATATCTTACTAGTTATTAATTCTTGTACCCTTAAATTGCCCAGAATAATCATAAGGTTCGCTTACTGAAAAGTCAACCCAGTTATTGTTACTTATTTCATCAAATTAATCTCAATATATATTTCAAGTTCAAGGTGAAGAACCGTACTTACACTAATAGAAACCTCAAATCTTGAAGTAAATATTAAATCTACGATCGCTGCGAGATTATCGAATGCGAGCTAATCGGCGCTTACACCTAACTACGAGATTTTCTCAATGCTGCCATTTGAATTTGTAGTAAT
>CAYMZW010000631.1:0-3667 GCA_964395005.1 uncultured Rivularia sp. | reverse complement strand
TTTGAAGTTGAACTGCAAATGGCACACACCAATAAAACTCTTTCCACCGAAATAGAAACTGTTTTTTTAGCTACGTCGAACGAATATAGTTTTTTAAGTAGTAGTGTGGTAAAAGAGATTGCAAGGTTTGGTGGTTCTATTAATCATCTTGTTCCCCCTCACGTTGCTTTAGATACATACAAATGCTTCACCCACAACCAAACGGAATCGAACCCAATCAAAACGGACAAAACGGAAGTCATCCACCCTCTCAATTTCCCCAAGAGTCGGGAAGCGTAGATATTCAGCAGGAGCTTAACCGTTTAGAAGAAATGATTCTTACCAGTTTTCGCATCCCTCTGACGCGAAAAACCCTGGTAGATGAAGAAAAGCTACTCGAGCAGCTTGATTTTATCCGCTTATCTTTACCAAATGCTTTCCAAGAAGCAGTCGTAACTATTCAGCAAAAGGAAGAGATTCTTTTAGAAGCCGAAGCTTACGGGCAGCAAATGGTAGAAGCAGCACAAGCCAAAAGAGCGCAAGTGTTGAACGAAAGCGATATCATCAGACAAGCCGAACAACAAACTCAACAATTGCAGCGACAAGTACAGCAAGAGTGCGAACAAATGATGCAAGAAACTCTTGATGAAATCGAACGCAAACGACGTGCTTGTCAGCAAGAAATAGAAGAAATGCGTCGTTTAGCGATGGAAGAAGCTGAACAAATCGCCAGCGGTGCAGATCAATATGCCGATAATGTTTTAGAACATATGGAGCATGAACTTAACGAATCGTTGAAGATTATTCGCAACGGTAGACAGCAGCTTTATGCTGAACCTCAGCAACCCCAGCGCGGTTATCCCAGTAAAAATAATAAAAAGAAGTAGAGTAATAGGGAGTAGGAATTAGGGAGTAGGGAGTAGGTAATATTAAAGATTACTGTAAATTCTCAAACCTAATAAATCATAAACATCATTTACGAATGTGTTATTTAGCGCAAATTAATATTGGTATTAATCCTGCTTCTAGTATGGGATTATTTCAGATAGCTTTCGGTTTATTTTATTTGATATTTACGATAGTTAATTTATTAAGAATAGGAAATAGACTTAGTAACTCAGCTAAAATCCTTTATATTATTCAATTAATAATTTTACCAGTTTTGTTTATATTATCTGGTTTGATCTTATTACTTCAAGGTTGGCGTTTAGAACCGATTTTGCAATTTCAACAAATAATATTGTCTGTCTTGGTGTTTTACTTAAGTTTAAAAGATATTTTAGTTAATGCAGTTAATAGAAACAGATAATATCATTACAGATAGTCAGGATTCTTTAGCTTCAGCTTCCGAATATTCAAAATTTGGTTCATCAAAAATTGAGGCTTCAATAGAAGTTATCTTATCAGCAGCTAAATCATCTTTAAGTTGTCCTGCTAAACCTGCAATCAAAACATTATATTGACGAATATTTTTCGTAAGTTCATCATATTCGTAGTAGAGCTTAAGCGCATCCGGATTCCAGATGCGAGTCACCGCACTACTACGAACCATCAAAATTAATGTGCCAGAGTAGTAATAGTAGTCGAAGATTTTTCTCTATATTAATGATTAATTGTCCTAAAGCGTATAGGTAAAATCTTCAACTAACATACCGGGAACCATAGTACCCCCAAGCTGACGATTTTCATAAGTTCCAACTTCTGGAATAAATTCACGTTCCTCAGTAAAATCTATTAAATTTTTGCCCCAGAAGTTGTATAAACTATCATCAAAACGCAAGTCTTCTATCGGTGCGATAATTTCGCCGTTTTCAACCCAGAAGCAAGCATAACGAGTCATTCCCGTGATTCTGCCAGAAGGGCGATCGCTCCAATTCAAGTAATGCAAATTTGATACATACAGTCCCGTGCCCAAACTTGATAAAATTGCATCGGATGCCAAATTTCCTTTACTAATTTCTGGAGAGCGTAAAGACTCATTACTACCAGCACCATTAGCAATTTTATCGTATTCTTTAGCGCTACGGGAATTAACCAAAGTATTTAATAAAACACCTTTTTCGATTAATCTTAACTGTAAAGGGGCAATTTCTCCCCAATCATTAAAACGTGGTACGGAGCCAACACAAAAATTTTCTTGCAAGCTAAACTTTGGCGAAAGTTGCTTTTCTTTATTCGCTAGCATTACTAAAGCACTATTCCCCTGTTGAATATCGGCTTCGCTTAATCCCCCCCAAGAAAGCATTGTTAATAATTCAGCAACAGCAGCAGGAGCAAAATAAGTTTTATAATGTCCTCGTGGTATCTGTTTAGAAGGACGAGAAAGTAACTCTAACTGCTGTTTAGCGCTGGTAATTTTATCTATATAAGTTTGATTATTCCAATCATTTCCAGCAAAAAAGCCTTTCACAGCTTGTCCCGAATCGGTAAAAATTGAATAATCCAAGGTAAAAGTCTCAGTACTAAACCAATGTTGATTACCACTAGAATCAGCATAACCTTGACTTATATTACCCCCAGCATAAAACCCAGTAAAATCTAATTCTTTAACAGCTTCTAAAATAGTTTTAGCAACATCTTCATCAGCCAATAACTTACTCGAATGTACTTCGCGAGTAGTTTCATCTCCTGATGGTAAAACAAGATATATATCTACAGGCAGTGATGGTAATTCTGCTCGTAAATCCTGCAAACAATCATAGGCTTGCTGACAATCAACTTCCCAATTACCGCTAATAGGAAAAACGCGAAAAGCATCTCGTTGATTTGCCATCAAAGTTAATTCAACCCAGCCATCTGCCACAATACCAGTTTGTCGTACTTTAGCGCGATTAAACCTAGTAAATTGACTGCGTTCTCTACTAAGTTTAAAACTAAATTCTTCCCCCGGTTTCTTTTCATTTAACAAATACTCAAACAGTCGGTTAAAGCTGATTTCAAAAGTAGATATATCTTCGTTTTTCATCAATGTATATAGTTAATGGTAATTGGGAATTGGGCATGGGGCATGGGGCATTGGGCATGGGGCATAGGAAGGAGTTAGGAGTTAGGAGTTAGGAGTTAGGAGTTCTTCTCTTTGTCCCCTTGTCTCCCCTTCTCCCCTCTCCCCATCTCCTTGTCTCCCCATCTATACTCAACCTCCTCCAAACACTTCAACATTTGTAAATAAACAAACGGGGGAAGCGTGCCCTACTGAAATTGCTTGGTTGGGTTCTCCTTTGCCGCAGTAAGCAGTACCGTACATTTGCCAAGTGGATTTATTGCCTACTTTTATTAAACTTTGCCAAAATTCTGGGGTAGTAGCTCGATAATTGGGATTACGGAGAGTTTTTGTGAGCTTACCATCTTCAATCAATTTTGCGTACTCGCAACCAAATTGAAATTTATATCGACGGTCATCTATTGACCAAGAACGGTTGGATTCCATGTAAACGCCGTGCTGTATACCGGCGATTATTTCTTCAAAGCTGGCTTCACCAGGTTCCAAATTCAAGTTTGCCATGCGATCGATTGGCGGTCTATTCCAAGAGCAAGCGCGAGCGCAAGCAACGCCGTCAACGCCGCTTCTAGCTTGGCTTTCCAGACTTCCCAAACCACGCTGCAATACACCTTCTTTAATTACATATTCTCGCGTTGCCACAGCACCAGTATCATCAAAGCCATAGCTAGCAAATTCACCTTTGACAGT
>CAYMZW010000630.1:0-3670 GCA_964395005.1 uncultured Rivularia sp. | reverse complement strand
GTATAAGTAACAAAGCGTTCGCCATTAGTCACGTTCACCACTTGCACCTGCTCGTAAGGTAAGATACCAGCTTTCTCTAAGAGCATTTGATCTATGGTGATACTACCCACGTAATTAGGATTAACTTCGGTGAGAGTACAGTTGTGAATTTTTGCAAAAAGAAGCGTGCGGTGCATTGGGCAATTAGGTTTTAGAAGAAAAAATCTTAACTTGAATTGGATTACTAGTCAAAGGGGGCGTTGTTTTCTACTTGACTGCTTTAATGCATTGCTCTACTAATGGCGCAACTTTTTCAACATCTTGCCAACCAAGAATCTCGGTTACTTTTTTCTCTAAGTTTTTGTAACTCCGGAAGAATTCTGCGATTTCTTCAAGTCGATGAGGAGCTACATCTCTAAGAGATTTTACGTGAGCATAACGCGGATCTTTATCGGGAACGCAAAGAATTTTTTCGTCGCGATCGCCACCATCAATCATTTCTAACATTCCAATAGGGCGTGCTGCAATTACACAACCAGGGAATGTTGGCTCATCCATTATTACCATACCATCGAGGGGGTCGCCATCATCAGCCAAAGTATTAGGAACGAAACCATAGTCGTAAGGATATTGTACCGACGAATAAAGTACCCTATCTAAGGCAAAAGCCTGTAAATCTTTGTCATATTCATATTTATTTTTACTTCCGCCCGTAATTTCAATTAAAACGTTTATCAAACCGGGTTTTGGTTGGGCTGGGATAATGGATAAGTCCACAGATTTACTCCTAAAGAAGAAAGTTAATTATCGGTGAGAGTTTGTTAGCTCCCGTGTAGAATTTTAGGTCAATATGGACTTATCCCAAAGTAATTTGTAACCACAGCTACAAGTGAGGAGTTAGGAGTTAGGAGTTAAGAGTGAAGAATTTGGAATGAAGAATTTTCTTCTCCTTCTTCCCCCTCTTCCCCCTCCCTGCTCCCTACTCCCTGCTCCCTACTCCCCAATTATCGAGTTAGGAGTGAAGCGCGTAGCGTGTCCGTCAGGACATAGAGTTAATAATTTTCTTCTCCTTCTACCCCCTCTCCCCCCTCTACCCCCTCTTCCCCCTCTCCATTTAACAAAAAACAAATAAAGATGCCCTTGCCGTCTAAGAGCATCTTTATTGAAAATAAATATCAATTCACATTTCAAGCAAAGCTATAAGTCTACAAGCTTGAAGGGAATTAAAGTATTTAAGCTGTCGGGTTCTACGCTTATTAGTTGAAAAAACGTTTTTGTATGCGCCACAAGAAACATCTATCTTTCTCGTGCCTCAGAGCATTCATCTTTATCTCATACTCAACTATAAGCATAGAGATAATATCTGTTTCATCGTAAAGAAACGATTTATTAATCGATACAATAAATTATTTTTTCTTCGATAAGCCCGAAGCGTCTTTATTCATTTTATAAATGGATGAAATTTCACTTTTTATTAGTTCTGCATCATTGTCAGCTTTTTGCAAGTTATAGGTTAATGGTTGCCGGTTGCTCTCAACACTGTTTGAAGAGTAATGACCAATTACAATTATCGGTAGCGTTAGAGTTAACATAGCAATCGCTGTTCCTACAACGTCTGCCACACGTTGCGAAGGTAATTCCTCTGTATTGGCAGACTGACTGTTAGAATCCATATAAATTATTTAGCTCTTTACATCACTAGTTGCTACATCTCTCTTGAATGAGAGTGTTGCTATTATTTTAGCTTTTTTTCTGACCGTAAACTCTAATTTATTTAAGAATTTAAATGAGTTTTGGAAGTTAATTTATATATTTCTTTATACCTGAAACTCTTGATACCAAGTAATACAGAAATATCTTTTTTAAATACTTGTAACTAATCTCGCTTTATACTTGCGTATTTGCGGTTATGATTGCAGCTTTTATTCATTTTTTGTCATGCAATAAAAAATACATATTCTTTATATATTAATATTAACTTTAAATCAAATGCGGGTCAATATCATCTTCCAATAGACAGATAAATTGTTATATAGCAAGGCTTTTAAGATTTGACCAAAGAAAATTCCTTTATACTTCATACCTAAAAGTAGTTGAGTATACTTTAAATATTTTATATCATCATCAGTGATTACACTCAAAAATTTGTGACTCACTAAATGCTTTTAATAAAATACTTTTATAATAATTCTATACCGCAGTATTACAGAAAGTTTTTATTGTTTTTAAGTAGTATAAAGTGACCATTATTAGTTAATAATCTTCATATTTAAATCAGTAAAAAGAATTATAAATACGGTTAATATTACGGTTACAGATGTCTCAATCGTAGGTTATGAATATCCGGAAGATTTTTAAAAAATTATCAAATGGTTATGTACGATTAAATATTCTTTTTATAGAGGTTAGGGTGAAGTTATTAACCTTAAATGTAACAATTTCTTAGAATTATCCGGACTAAAAAAACCGCCACTAAAATAGGGCGGTTTGGTTAAGCAATCGGAGGGTATTTATAGATTACTCTGCTAGTGCTAAAAATTGCTGTAGTCAAGTTTGCACTATAGCCGATAAATTTTGCGGCTTTGAACAATTCATTTAACTTTCGCTATAAGCGTTCATTTTTTCTTTGATAAATCGAATATAAAGATGCTTAAAAGTGGATTTAATTACGCGGGGCATTCCAAAATCAATCGGCATATATTTTGAAGGTAATTGCCAATCGTCTATTTGCAATAAGTCGGGATGTAAGTTGACGAATTTGATCTCATCGAGTTCCGGACACATTCCCAATCGCATTGATGCTGCAAGGGTAGGTACTTGTTCTGGAGGAACATTTAGTATCTCTACCATCGCTCTATCTAAAGCAAATACATCTGTTGAGCAACCCAAAATTCCTAAGTTGCGGGGTTCGCCACCGCTAGGGCCGTTGCCTTCATGACCGATTATGCCATCTATAATCGTTAAATTGGGATTAATAGCCTTTGCAGTTTCTACCAACATTTCTCCAAAGCGGTTGGCATCTTTCCCCGCTTCCATATGCCACCAGGCTTTCATTTTGCCGGGTACGCAACCAAATAAATTTTTCACTCCCAGAGTTAATACCAATTGTGCGTGAGACTTGACTTTGGGAAGATTTATAACCACATCAGCTTCCATCGTCTCTTTAGACAGCAGCAAATGGTTAAAATTATCATTTACAATTTCATAGCGCTTACCATGAAACTCGATAATGGGAAGATTAAGTTCTTCTAAAATGCTTTCATATCCATTCGCCAAAGCTACTCCCTTAGCACTACCAAAAGCAGGGCTATCTCCCAAGAAAGGCTTACCACCAGCTTCTATAACCATAGTTGCCACAGCATAAACCATTTCGCTGCGCGTAGTACACTCCCCCGTAGGGCGCGAACCCGTAAGCAGATTAGGTTTGAGCAAAACGCGATCGCCACTTTTAACAAATGCTGTGATTCCACCCAAAGGTTCGAGCAAGGTTTCCAAAGATTCCCTTAATGCTTCCACTTCATAAGAAGTTGCCCTAATTAAACTGACAGATGGTGTTTGAGTCTGCATTGATATAATTTTTCTTCTGCGGTTTTATCACAGCTTAGCTTAATGGTTGTTAGTGGTTAGTTGCTAGTGGTTAGTGGTTAGTTGTTAGTTGTTAGTTGTTAGTTGTTAGTTGTTAGTTGTTAGT
>CAYMZW010000629.1:0-3677 GCA_964395005.1 uncultured Rivularia sp. | reverse complement strand
AATACGATATTACCGCGATTTACTACGTTATTTCCATACTAGATGGCTAGACTATAACTTCAACAATAGCGAAAAATATCTTATCGAGATCGCCTTATCTCAACCCTTAACTAAACCAGAAGTACAATAAAATATTCCGTTACCCGTACCACCATCAGCCGTTACGGTAGACACATCTACAAAATCGGCACTCGCCATTAAAGACTCCAATTCTTCTGGTTGATACGCCATAAAACCATGTTGGGTTAACTTAGCTTGTTCGAGAAATTCAGCAGAGTTATAGCAGATAATCAATTTTCCTTGAGGTTGCAAAACCCGTTTGCATTCTTTTAATACCATCTGAGTATCTGACCAAAAGTAAACTGTATTGACAGTGCAGATTTTAGTAAAGGTATTATCTTCGTAGGGTAAATTTTCCCTCTTTAGCTTGTTGAAGTTCGAGATTTCTTACAATTGCTTTTGAGAATTTCTTATTCCCCATATTGATCGCGTCTACTTGCGGATCGATACCCACAACGCGACTGGGAAGTTGACTTTGAATAATTTTCTCTAGAAGATATCCTCCACCGAATCCTATTTCTAACACAGCATCTCCCGACAGTAGATCTATCTGTTGGAAAGTAAAATCGTTCATACCCGCATTGCCTTTGTTTAGTAGCTTCATCAGCAAGCGACCAAAAATACCCGATGGATGACCTAGTTGTTTTGCTAAAAATCTGCGAATTATCATTTGTTTAGAAGCTAAATTCAGATCGATAAAATTAGCAAGCTCTCAAGCGATGCCAAAACTCTTTTATATCTCTAGTAGATTGAAGATGGAACACTTGCTTGGTTGTCTTTGCCTTTTCAACATACTCGCGATATTTAGGCGTAAGCTTTTGATGGCACAGCCAAACTATGTAATAGGCATTTAAGGTACTTTTGACTAACGGACTGTTCTCAGGATAGCCTTCGGGTGCTACCCACAAACCTTTAATCAATCGTTTTGTTACCCAGAAATAATGCTGGAGAACTGGTAGATCGATATAGACTAAAGTATCTGCTACTTCTAATCTTTTCCATACCGTATCTAACGAACCAAATCCATCAACAATCCAACAGTCTTGTTGTAATATCTCCTCATGAGCAGTTTTATACTCTTCGTCAGGAACTTTTTTTCCTCCTGGTTTATATTGAACCCGATCCAATGCAACCAAAGGCAAACCAGTCACCTCTGCCAGAAGACGCTTGCTTAGAGTTGACTTGCCCCCTCCCGCATTACCAAATACCGCGACTGCTCTGTAAAGTCTGGACAAGTCAGACACTTGACTCTTACAACTTCTACTTCCTGTTTCAACCGGAGCATCGGAGCGGTTATCCGTCCACAGGCTTTCAAGGACAAGCCATCCTCGATTTTTAGACATTAGATAGAGTACGCAAGTTTAGCCAAATTTAGTGCAGCATTTAAATCTCTATCAATTTTTAATCCGCAATTTGAGCATTCATAAACACGGTCTTTTAGTGTCAAAGTTTTGTGCTTATGTCCGCAAGTTGAACATATTTTTGACGAAGCAAACCATCTGTCAGCAATTATTAACTGACAACCAAATTTCTTAGACTTATATTCCAATTGTCGCTTAAATTCATAGAAGCCACAGTCAGAAATTGACAAAGCTAAATTACCGTTAGATAACATTCCAGAAACATTCAAATCCTCTATTACAATTTTCGCGTGATTCTTGCATATGTAATGAGTGATTTTGTGGAGTAAGTCTTTTCTGAGAAAAGCTATTCTTCGATACATTCTTTGAAGCTTTGTTTTTAATTTCTTTCTGTTGTTGCTTCCATATTCTTTACGAGCTAATTGTCTTTGTAAACAAGCTAATTGTTTGAGATTATTTTTGAGATATTTAGCATTATTAAAAATAACTCCAGTAGATAAAGTAGCTAAGGTTTTGATTCCTAAATCAACACCTACTGCTTCGATTTTTGAAAATGTATTTTCTGGCTTTTTCTGATTGTAAGCAAAGGAAATATACCAGTCATCTGCAATTCTTGATATTGTTACTTTTGATGTTGTACCATGAGGCAACCCTTCATGTAACTTCACCCTACCAATCGTCGGTAGTTTTATTGACTTACCTCCGAATGGCATTGGTTTTCCTCCACAATTAATAGTGAAAGAATCGTTTTTACCTTTTTTTTTGAAGTTAGGATATTTTGCCCTTCCTTCAAAGAAATTAGTAAAAGCTCGATTTAATTCATCAAAAGCGAATTCAGTTATTTTTTGACAAATACCTTTTTCTTTAATCCAAGGATATTCTTTCTTAAGGTGTTTGTTGAAGAAAGTTCTTAAAGTTCGATAGTTAAATTTACATCCACAATTATACAGGTCTTGACCGGTAGCAAGACCCCAATTGAATGTAAACCTTTTGATGCCAGCGTGCTTTGACATCAAAACTTTTTGGTCGTCAGATAAATCCAATTTAGTTTTGATACCAAGCAACATAAATTCGGACATCAGAAATTCTCTCAACATTTACCTTTTCACTAAAACATTATAATTCGTACTTATCAAGGTTGTAAATACTTTCTGCTAATTCTTCTTTAAGGTTTTTGAATAACTTCTTAAGCCATACAACCTACAAAAAATCTTTGAACAATAGATATTAAATCATTACAAAGCTCATCAGAAGGAGATAGTTGTGTTTGGTTAGCTACAATAATTCGACAATCAGAATACTTAGCTAATTGTTCGACCTTCATCAAATGCCTTGCTGACATAATCTATCTTTATGAGCAACAAAAATTACTTCTATTTCTCCCCTAAGCATCGAGATTATCATTTCGATAAATTTTTTTATTTTAAAATTAAGACCATAGTCTTAGTTGACTATTATTGTACAAGGTTGACCACGAAATTAACAACAAAGTCAATCTCTTTTCATTTTCACTGTAATTCTGTATCTTCTCGAATTCATCTTTACTGTTTGGGCAAAGCTAAGATATAGATAGTAACGATGTCCGCTGACGCGATCGATTTTAACTATTTTTAAATCCAATACAAACAAAGCTCGTGAGGCGAGTTAATCCCACTGGAAAGGGAAAAAACTGCAAATTGGTGAGTCCTGCTTGATACATCAATTCTGAAAGTTCTTCTTGAGAAAAACAACGATTGCCCCAATGCCATTGAATCAACCTGCCGATTAAATTAGACTGAGTAACAGCAAGAATTAATGGTGCCCCTGGACGTAAAACTCTTACTATTTCCTTTAATCCCTGTTTTGGATTGGGCAAGTGTTCAAGCATATGGGCACTGATGACACCATCGAAGCATTCGTTTGCAAATGGTAATCTCCTCATATCACTTTGACAGATTTGATGACTAATGTTTGTTTGACTTAGTTTTTGATCGGCAATTTTAAGCATCCCAGACGAAATATCAACTCCAGTAATGTGTGTTTTTGGATTGATAGTTTGAGCAAATGCAAGGCTAAATGCTGCGGTGCCAATTCCGCAATCACAAATCGCTAAATTGTCTTGCCAGTAAGGCAGAATATCGGCATCTTTCAGCGATTTCCACAGTTCCCGATAGGCATGGCAGTATCCGAGAAGATGAAGATGCTCATGCCACTCGAAAGCAGCCTCATCATAGCTTTGAGACAGCTGCGCGACTGTAGGATAAACTCGTTGCAGAG
>CAYMZW010000628.1:0-3692 GCA_964395005.1 uncultured Rivularia sp. | reverse complement strand
GCTTCTTCTAAGGGCGTTACTTTAGATTTGCCTAAATTTATACCGATAGGAATTAAAGGATTTGGCTTGGAAGTTAACTTTGCTAAGCGTGCTGCCATTGCATCCGCACCGCAATTATTAAAACCCATACGGTTGAGAGCGGCTTCATCTAATGGTAAACGAAACAAACGCGGACGAGGGTTTCCCGGTTGCGATCGCGAAGTTACAGTTCCAATTTCTGCAAAACCAAAACCCAAACTAGACCACATCGGAGTCGCAACACCATCTTTATCAAATCCGGCTGCTAAACCAACAGGATTAGGAAATTGCAGTCCAAACTTTGATTGTGACAAACGCGAATCTTGCAGACAAAACGATTGCTGTAAGCGATTTTTGATCGAACTACTAGGTGGGCGATCGCCACTATTTCCCAACCATTTTAAAGTGCGAATTGTCTTTGAATGCAGGTTTTCGGGATCTGCTTTTATGAGATTGAATAAGAGTGGACGTAATGCAGCTTGATAAATATCCAAAATAGGTTTGAATTAGAAAATAAAATTACGGTATTTAGTTAGGAGTTGGGAATTGGGCATGGGGCATGGGGCATGGGGCATGGGGTATTGGTAATTGGTAATTGGTAGTTGGTAATTGGGAATGGCAATTTCTCCCCATCTCCTTGTCTCCCCATCTCCCCATCTCCTTGTCTCCTTGTCTCCCCACTCCCCTTGTCTCTTCATCTGAAAATAATTAAGAGGTAAACTTAAGCCACTTTTTTGGGCACCTTATATGGTAACAGGCTATGTTTACCAAAAATCAGATGAGGCAGCATCAAAAATTTTCAGCCGCCGAGCAGCAAATCTTTTCATTAGGGCGCATTCTTCAAATTTTGAGGGAAGAGGATAATGCTGAGGTTCTGATTGAAAAGACTATTTCATATTTAAAAGAGCAGTTTGATTATTCTTTGATTTGGATTGCTCTTTATGACCGTCTCAATCATATATTGTTCGGCAAAGGCGGCAGTACACCCGATAGTGAAAATAGTTATTTGCAACAGCGGGTAGTTTTAAGTCCAGGGGATTTGTTAGAACAAGTTGTTATCCAACAGCGTCCGATGGGTGTAGCGGATTTACGAATGGAAAAACGGGCGGAAGCATGGCAAGAAATTGCTACGAAGTTCGATATCCAAGGAACAATTATGTTACCCATCCGCCACAAAGATCGTTGTTTGGGTGTGGTAATGCTGGGTTCTAAACGCTGGGGTTACTTAATAGCGAGTGAAGCTAGATCGCAATTAATGATTGTGGTGGGAGAACTCGCGGCGGCACTTTTTCGACTTGAATTAGATTTGCAACACAAGCAAGCTAAGCATCCGGATGAGGTATTGCTGCGACTACTCGAAAAAATCAGAACTATGGCAACTTTGGAACAAAGGTTAGAGGCTGTAGTATCTGCGACTCATCAGTTTATCGTACCCACTCGAACCAATGTTTACTGGTTCGATCCCCAAGAACGTCATTTTTGGCGCAGAATCAGTACTCAGTATTTTAACTTAGGTAAATCCAGTCGAAAGAAAGCACAAACCGCCGTAACGGTGGAAGATTTGAGCGATTTTTATTATGCTTTATCGGCAAATCAGCTTGTTTGGATTGGAGAAGGGCGCAGTTCGCTCAAAAGTTATAGTACTAAAAAGCTTCTCAAACAATTAGATGCCAGAAGTCTTTTGGTTGCTCCAATTCTTTGGCAAAAGGACTTATTAGGATTTTTGGCGGTGGAAGGAAAAGAACCTCGCATTTGGCCGGAGGCAGATAAAAACTTTGTTAAAGGTGCTGCGGGATTAATTTCCTTGGTTTCCCTCACTGAAAATATGGAAACTAACATTCAACAAATTCAAGAAGATGCTCAACTCAAAAGCCAGATTGTAGAAGGCATTTATAACGATGACAATATTGAGCAAGTTTTATACAAGTGTGCGGCAAAAGTTTTAAAAAGATTAGGCACCACTAGATTTTTATTATTGTTTTGCGACCAACAAGTATATAAATACAGCTTTTTTTACCAAAGTCAACCTCGCGAACGCAAACCTTTAAATTTTACTTTGGATGGATTAAAAGAAGTAGATGCGAACCTTTTAGAGCGTTCAACGCAAGCTGTGGGTGTAGAGAACTTAGAAGAAGATTTACGATTTTTCAACTGGCGTTCTGATTTACTCCAAGCCGGATTGCGTTCGATTTTGGTTAGCAATTGCACTCCCCAAAATACAAAAAATGCAATTTTAATTATTGGCAGTGAAAACAATCGCTCTTGGACAACTGTAGAAAAGGAATTAGTACAAGCCGTTGCTCAACAAGTCGGAGTAATGATTCGTCAGTGGCAACTATATCAACAAACCCAGAATCAGCAAAAGGTTTGGCATACCTTTGAGCAAAGTTTACGGATGCTCGAACCCGTACAAGATTCCCAAGTTGATGAAGCAGAGAATCTTCCTGAAACAGTAGTACTTGAACAAATAGCCACAATTCTTAATTGTCCCCTAGCTTTACTTTTATCTTGGAATCCCGGCGATGAAACTGCACAAATTATACCTGGTATTATTGCCAACAATAATTTTACAGTTGCTGCCGATACAGCTATACCGCTCCAAACCGATTTAGTAATTAACTCTGCACTAGCTAGTGAAGGCTTAGTCAGTCTTAATGCCTCTAATTTACCCGAATCTACCAGAGAATGGCTTTGCGGTAGCTCCATAGGGGAAATTTTACTTATGGCTCTACGCACGCGCCACGAATACGAACCCACAGGCATAATATTGATGGCAGATTACCCCGAACGTCAATGGTTGTCAGAAACTTTGGATGCTGTTGAAACTCTTGTCAACCAGTTAGCTTGGTCGCGTCGGCAACAACAAGTTACACAACTTCTTCATCTAGAAAACGAAGAATTGCAGCAATTAAATTGGTATAAACACCGGCGTTTTGAAAATACACGTCAAAATACGGTGACATTATTAAGTCAAATACACGACTTAGGCATTCCGGATAATCAACTAAATTTTAGTCGCTATGAGCAATTACTCAAAGATTTAGATCGTACCGTTGCTTCAACAACTGCATTATTAAAGCTCGAACAGTGGCAATTTGTTTTTAATAAAGAAACAGTAACAATAGCAAGTTTAATCAAAGGTGCTTTGAAAGGAATCAACAAACTGCTCAAACATCATCAACTTTGGGTAGGAGTGCATGGTTTGGGACAAAAGCTAGAGAGTGAGGAGTCATATATTGATGATTCCCTCATCTCTAACTCACAGCTAACAATAAGCGGCGACATTGTAAAAATTGAATTAATTTTGAGCGAATTGTTAATTGCAGCTTGTCATCGTTCTGAGTATGGCGGAAGAATTGATATTTGGTGTCGCCTTTCGGGGGAAAGAATTTTAGAAGTATCTATTACAGACAACGGTACTATCGATCCCCAGTTATTAGAAGAATTACAGCAAGATACTTTCCTTGACGTACTTGCCCCTTCCCAACTCAAACAACCACCGATAAAACACTTATTAATATGCAAGAAATTCACCCAGCAACACATCGGACAATTAGATTTTTATCAATTACCAGATGATAGAGTGGTTAGTCGTTTGCTTTTACCGATTGAATAGGGGATTGGAGTTAGGAGTTAGGAGTTAGGAGTTAGGAGTTAGGAGTTAGGAGTTAGGA
>CAYMZW010000627.1:0-3698 GCA_964395005.1 uncultured Rivularia sp. | reverse complement strand
GAATTGGAGTATTTTTTGTAGGAGCGGGAGTAGCTTTAATAACTACTTTTTTAAGCATTCAACAAGGTAAAGCCTTGGAAAAAGCAGAATACGATACGTAAAAGCGGCGCTTATAAATATACTTGGCACCCCTCTCCTTAACAAGGAGAGGGGAAGGGGGTGAGGTAAAAGCTATAGTGCTGCTTTCAAAAAGCGAGTTAGGGATTTAAACTTCTGGAATAATCACTTTTTTCAGAAATAAAGCATAATCCCCATGAACAAACTTTTCAAAATTGCTCTGATAGCAATAATCTTACTCATAAATTCACCAAGTGCGTTAAGCGAAGCTCTACCGAAGGTAATCGCGCAACCCCAATCTCAATTAACTTTACTAGCTGGTGGGGATGTAGAATGGTCGAGAATGGCGAAACAAAGTTTATTTCATCGGCAAATTATTCGATACAATCTAAATTTTGCGTCAAAGCAGGAAGAAGCACGCTATCCATTTCAAAAAATCAAACCTGTATTAGAAGAAGCGGATATTGCTTTTATTAATTTAGAAACTCCCTTATCTGATACTGCTAAGAGAAAAGGTGCTTTTTTAGCCCCAACTGCTTTCGCCGCAGGATTAAAATGGGCTGGTGTTGATGTTGTTGCGACAGCTAACAACCACGCCCTTGATGCTGGAGTTGCAGGTTTAAAAGATACTTTAACAAGTTTATCTCAAGTAGGTTTACCCGCCGTTGGTAGCGGTAAAGATTTAGCTTCAGCCAGACAGCCATATATCAGCGAAAAAAACGGCATCCGCTTGGGTTTTCTTGCTTATACCATGTCAGAAAACTCTGGTGATGCGAGTTATGCAAAGTCAAATCGTGCTGGTGTAATGCCTACAGATTTAACCTTGATTCGGGAAGATATTCAAAAACTGCGATCGAAAGTTGATTATGTAATAATATCTTGTCACTGGGGACTTAATGATAGTGAAAAGCCACCATTTTGGGTTCGTAATTTAGCGCGTCAATCCATAGATTCTGGTGCCGATATTATTTTTGGGCATCATCCTCATTTTCCCCAAGGAATAGAAATTTATAATAATAAACCGATAATTTACTGTAGTGGTAACTTTATTTTCGGGCACAACCATCCATTTTGGACAGATAATTTTTTAGCCAAATTTATATTTACTTCTAATCAAATCAAAAGTATTGAAATTTTACCAATAGCTGGAGAAAATCAAGAGTTAGCGCAGCCTTTTTTATTAAAAGGAGAAAGAAGTCAAAAGATTTTGAAAGAAATTCAAGAAAGAAGTTTAGCCTTGAAAACCAAAATGGATATCGTTGGAGATATTGGAATTATAAATCCGGCTACTGCTGCTATTCAAAAAAATATATTTGACGATTTAATTTACGATTTGATGCTACCAAAACCCTTATGGCAGCTTTTATTTGCACTATCAATCCTAGGAATAATTTTATGGTTTAGTTTATCAAGACTATTTCGTAAAAGAAGACGGTTTGCTCGTCGATGATATATATAAAAAGGTTCGTAGTAGCGCTTCAGCGCATCAGATAAGAGGCGCTAAAGCGCAACTACGAGCTAAGAAATTAATTCTTTCGATTTATTATCAGCTTCAAACTTATCTTCCCAAGCTTTATGACTAGCTTTCGCATCTTTAACAATAGGAGTAGCAGTAATAAACTTATTAGCTAACGTACTTACAAAAGAAAGTGGAAATTTTAAAGGGCGAGCAATATCTAAAAACAAAACCACACGATAACCATCCGTATCATTCCAAACTTCGTGATAAAAAGTATCGTCGAAAATTAAGCTTTTACCTTCTTCCCAATATTTGATTTCATCTGCTACTTGAATTTTACAATTTTCTTTAGGTTGTGGAACAATTAACCCTAAATGATAGCGAATCAAAGTCTTGAGTTTACCACGATGTCTGGGAATATGTTTACCAGGAGCAAGAATCGAGAAAAACGCTACTTTCATTCCCGGTATTTGTTCGAGTAACTTAGTAGTTTCCGGGCATCTTTCGCAATTTTTAGTAGCTTTAAATCCAAACGCATAGAAAAAATAAGTTTTCCAGCGATTATCATTAGCAATCCGAGATTGACGTTTAGAAATATCCTGAAAATTAGGTAAATCGTCTACCCTTTCAAGCACCTCTTCCAACTCTTTACGAATCACCATCCAGTTAGTTTCTAAATCCTTACTCCAAGGAAATTGTTCCTTCTCAAAAAAAACAGAATCGCCAACCAAAGAATTTTTAGCGATTAACCTTTCCAACCAACCATCCTTAGTTAGTAATTTCTCTAATTGTTTAACAGCAAGTTTAGATAAGTTTTGCATCTTTGAAATAAATAAAATTTAAATAATTTATTTTGGTAATTGGTAATTGGGCATGGGGCATTGGGCATGGGGCATTGGGCATGGGGCATGGGTAGACAGTAGTGAATCATTTAAATATTTTTACAACTCCCTACTCCCTACTCCCTACTCCCTACTCCCTACTCCCTACTCCCTGCTCCCTACTCCCTACTCCCTACTCCCAACTCCCTACTCCCTACTCCCTACTCCTTACAGTCTTTGCACCAAATGACGAATTTTTTGTTCCCTATCTTTACTAAACATGGCAGCTATCCAAGTTTTGATAATATAAGGAGCAGTCATCAAAGCACCAAGATGTAAACGCCATTTATTCCAGGAAGTTGCTGCTCTTGTTAAAGGTAAAACGTGCCAAAAACGATTGATTGAGCAGACAACTCCATCACCCAAAGAAGTCACTTCATGCCACCATCCGGCAGGAATAAATAGAATTTCACCTTGTTTGAGAATCACTTCGTGACGATGGGCTAATGCTTTCTCAAATTTGGGAAATTTTTCTAAATCGGGTTTTTCGGGATATACCTGAGAGTAATTAGCTCGCAGTTTCAAACCATGAAGTAGATAATTAAATAATGATAGTGGATAAAGATTATAGGTTTGAGATGGTGGAAATAGTACAAGTCGCTTTTCACCATGAACCTGTATCAAGGTACCATCGAGGGGGTCATAATGCAAAGGAGTTATGTGACTTCCAGGGCATACCCATAAATTAGGGCTTGTACCCGGCATTTTTAAACCAAGTTTTTCGTCAGCTTCTGTAAGTTGCGGCGTGTCGGCAAGTGGTGTCTTTTTTAAAGCGCATCTACCAAGATAGATATCACTTTTATGGGCTTCTTTAGATGATAGTAAATCGGCATATTCATTAAAAGAAAGAGTGCGCGACTCAACTCCACTACCAATATTATTCCACGCATTCTTCTCTTTCTTATATCTTTCCCATCCGTTAAAACGAACTGGAAATTCTTGATTTCCTAATTTTTCACGCAGAAAATCTAAATCCCAATTATTCATGGAATCTAGTAAACCAGTAATTACTACTGGAATACCATCTTTTCGATATTTCTTAGCAAAAGATTCTGCTGTTAAATTAGTACCATCAACTCTTGTAACTGTTAAAGGCGCTTTGTCTGATTCGGATAATTGTATTTTTTTTACAGGTGTCTTCATCTCTGGGTGAATTGGTTAAGTAAGGTTAAATAAAATCAATCGAAAGGTTTATTTACCTTAGCTAGCAACCGAAAATTAAACTATTAGTATTTAATACCGTTCGAGTACAAAGCATTCAACAGCAATACTAAGTAATATCGATTGTTATCTACAGGTAA
>CAYMZW010000626.1:0-3698 GCA_964395005.1 uncultured Rivularia sp. | reverse complement strand
AGTAAGGCTATATTTAAGTACTTAACTAAATTCAAGCCGCAACTACAACCCGCAATAAGATAATATATATACAAAAAATTTTGGTATCATTAGATGCCATTGCTTAAATCGGGTTATTTATCTGCTATCACTCATAAGTAGATACCGAAAAGTTTCTCAACGAATTACCTGCTGACAAATCAATAATTTTCCTACACAAAGCCTATGATGCATTTTTTATTAACTTGGCTTGGCACTGCGGTGTCGTTGCTAATTACTGCTCATATTGTTCCTGGATTCTTTATAAAAAGCTTTGTTGCAGCCTTGGTTGCATCTGTAGTTGTAGGACTTGTGAATGCAATTATTAGACCTATCTTAAGTCTTTTAACATTTCCGATCAATTTGCTTACTTTTGGATTATTTACGTTTGTTGTCAACGGATTTACCCTTTGGTTATCAACTCTTTTTACCCCTGGTTACGGTTTTACAATCAGAGGTCCTTTAGCTGCTTTATTTGGCTCAATCGTATTAGCAATAGTTTCTAGCGTGATTAACTATTTTTTGAGAACGGTTGATTGAAAAGTTATTAGTTTTCCAATTATTTATACTTTTCATGCGGTGATTAAATATAGCCATTAAGTTGGGTTAGACAGACGTATGATACAGCATTCAACCAATAATTATCATTGCGTCATAACCCAACATCTTTATCGTCTATATTAAAGTCTTACATTTGAATCAAGATATTTTTATCCAAAGCAATCTAAAAGTGCGATCGCCATGTAAATTATTAGCAGAACTTTCTCTGGTAGAGTTATTGATAACTTAAAGTGAACAAGAATGTACGTCACAGACATCTCTCTTTGGGCTGAATTTGGGAAGGCGCATCAAGAATTTTTTGCTGAAAACCCTCCTGCCTCCACAATGGTGGAAGTTAAATCACTGATAGATTCTGCAAAGTTAATTGAAGTTGAAGTGGATGCTGTTTATTTTGATTAATTTATTAGATAGCCCATATTGTTGTAGAGACGCGATATATCGCGTCTCTACATTTAACGATATATCGCGTCTCTACATTTTTAATTACTGCTGTGTTTGCTGTTATACCTAACTCTAGTTCCAGCCCAGAGTAATTTCTCTCGTAAAACCTGATAGTACGAATAGTTTTCCCGTAAAATAATAAACTTAGAGCGATAATCCGCCATGCGTACATCTACGCGATGACCTGGCCATATAGAAGTAGCTAAAACGCCATCAGTCCATAATTTAGTACTTAGATCGTAATCGCCCAAAGGCCAAATACTAACCACCGAACCCGGAGGTAAAACAATTGGCCGACTTGAAAGACTCATCGGACAAATGGGAGTAATGGTAATCGCTTCCATACCATCGTGCATTATCGGACCGTTAGCAGAAACCGTATAACCAGTTGAACCAGTAGGTGTAGAAATAATTAACCCGTCTCCCTGATATTGATCGACAACTTCGTTATCAATTTCCATTTCCAAAATTGACGTTATCATCCGATCTGCGGAAGCAGGTTTTATACACATTTCGTTCAAAGCAAGGTAGTTTTCGGTTATTGGTTCCAAATTAGAACCATGTCCCTCGTAAACTGCTGCTTGCAACATCATGCGTCGCTGTACGGCATAACGATCTTCAAAAAGCCGATCCCAAACTGCTTCGGTATCCTGAAACTCTTCTACCGACTCAGTTAAAAATCCTAAATGTCCCCCTACGTTCACGGCCAAAATAGGAACACCCGCTTGGGCTAAATGTCTGGCACCAGTTAGAACCGTTCCATCACCACCAAGTACTATGGCTAAGTCAATTTGTTGGGTTGCCGAAGCTAAGAAAACAGGATAAGGATTATCTTTTGGTCCGCTCGGTCCCATCAATACATGACATTTACGGCGTTCTAACTGGCTAGCACAGATTTCAGCCCAGCGTTTGCTTTGGGGATCTCGTGCCTTGTAGGCAATAATTACTTGCTTAAGCTCCACGAAATTACCACTTTAGGAGGTTGAACTGTTCCATATCGACAGTATCGCGATTGCGGTATATTGCTAATACAATTGCTAAGCCTACTGCGGCTTCGGCAGCGGCTACAGTAATTACAAATACAGTAAAAACTTGACCTTTAATTAATGTCGAATCTAAATAGTTAGAAAAAGCCATTAAATTCAAGTTCACCGAATTTAGTAACAGTTCAATTGACATTAACACTCGTACCGCATTACGACTTGTTACTATGCCAAAAATCCCTATACAAAATAGAGCAGCAGCTAGTAATAAAAAATACTGAAGTTGCATGATTGTTTACTATTCCTATTTTTAATCAATTACCAATTATCAATTACCAATTATCAATTACTAATTATCAATTACTAATTATCAATTATCACCTAAACGCTATGGAGTATCAATTTACAGTTTTCAACCCAATGGTACGATTAATCAATACTAATTATTAACTGTTAACTGTTAATTGATAATTGTTTCTTGATAACTGTTCATTGCTATTTGTCTTCACTTCCCGCTGATATTAATTCTCTCGGACGTTCGGGCAATTCTAAAACAGTTTGTGGCATTTGATCTGAAGTTTCTTGAGGAGGTAAGTATTCGCGACGCGCTAAAATAATTGCTCCTACCATTGCCATCAGTAGTAAAACAGAAGCTAGTTCAAAAGGTAATAAATAATCGGTAAAGAAATGCTCGCCAATTATAACTATAGAGTTTTCAACCGGAATTCCAGTAGAAATACTCCAAGGAGTTGCCAGAACCATTGTACTTAAAAGTGCAAATAATCCTAAGCTAACCAATCCTGTTAAAGCTTTTCTGATCCAAGCATTTGGCAAAGGTACATAATTTTCTTGCTTATTTACCAACATAATGGCAAACAAAATTAATACGTTTATTGCCCCAACATAAACTAACAGTTGGGCTGCGGCTACAAAGTCAGCATTAAGCAATAGGTACAATCCTGCGATACTAACAAATACACCCGCTAGCATAAAAGCAGAGTAAACAATATTACTAAACAGCACAACGCCAAGCGCTGCTCCAATCATCATCGCTGCCAGTATGAAAAACGAAACTACCTGTATTCCACCTGCTAAATCCACTTTTTTGTCCTTTGTTGTTGATTGTTGATTGTTAGTTGTTAGTGGTTAGTTGTCAGTTGCTAATTATCTTATGATTAACAATTCATTCATAACTTATAACTCTTAACTCCTAACTCCTAACTCCTAACTTTTAACTCATAACTCTTAACTTTTTGCTTCTTCTTCTTTTTCTTCTACCAAGTCTTGTGGGAAAGCAGCCGCACGAGGTGCATCCAGTGGTACGTCATGGGGTTCCATCACGCCTTCGGGAAGGTAAATCAATTCGCGTAACGGTGTTACCATTGGGTCATCTGTGACTTTGTAAGGCAGACGACCTAAAGCAACGCTATCGTAATTTAATTCGTGACGATCGTATGTAGAAAGCTCGTAGTCTTCTGTCATCGATAAACAGTTAGTCGGACAATACTCTACACAGTTACCGCAAAATATACAAACTCCAAAATCAATACTGTAGTGATTAAGCTTTTTCTTTTTACTAGCTTTGTTAAATTCCCAGTCCACTACAGGTAGGTTTATCGGACATACCCGAACGCAAACCTCGCAAGCAATACACTTATCAAACTCGAAATGAATTCTACCCCGAAAGCGTTCGCT
>CAYMZW010000625.1:0-3702 GCA_964395005.1 uncultured Rivularia sp. | reverse complement strand
CAACTAACAACTAACAACTAACAACTAACAACTAACAACTAACAACTAACAACCATCAACCAACAAAATGAATAGACGCAAAATTATATTACTAACTATCAGTACAATTTTCCTGGCTATTGTGAGTCTAGGGATAGGACAACTTTCTTATTCTTGGCTTCCTCCACAGGCTGCTGCTGAATCTCTATTATTTGATGATTTGTTCAGCTTTTTGGTAACTCTGGGAGCATTTATTTTTCTAGGAGTTGCGGGAGCGCTAATATATTCAATTATCTTCTATCGTGCGGGTAAGTATGATATTAGTGATGGCCCTCACGTAGAGGGTAATATCGCTGTGGAAGTGGTATGGACTGCAATTCCATTTGTATTGGTGATTTGGATCGGAGTTTATAGCTACCAGATATATGACAAGATGTCGATTCTCGGCCCTATGGAACATCAGCATATGTCGATGGGGATGAAATCAGCTAATGCAGAAACAATTTCACAAATATCAGAAATACCTGAAGATTCCGAAAAAATCGAGGTAATATCAAAACAGTGGGCTTGGGTTTTCAATTACCCCGAAAAAAATATTAGCAGTACCGAATTACATTTACCTGTAAATCAAAGAGCTTATTTAACCCTCAAATCAGAAGATGTGATACATGGATTTTATATTCCTGCATTTCGGGTTAAGCAAGACGTTATTCCCAACGAAACAATAAACTTTGAATTTACCCCTATTCTTGAAGGTAAATATAGACTGCGTGATTCTCAATATAGCGGTACTTATTTCGCAGCAATGCAGGCTGATGTAGTTGTTCAATCTCCAGAAGAATATAGTCAGTGGTTGAAAGAAGCATCGCGATCGCAACCAACTCCAGCATACAATCGAGCAATGTCTGAATATAAAAGAAAATCAGACCATGCAATTGACACTAATTGGGCAACAATTAAACCCGCAGAACCTCCTATTGTAAATTATCACAATTAGTCAGTGAACAGTGAACAGTGAACAGTGAGCAGTGAGCAGTGAACAGTGAACAGTGAACAGTTATCAGTAATTAGTAATTTAAAGCAAAAGCATCCGTTGCTAAAAAGCATCCGTTGCCCAAAAGCATCCGTTGCCTAAAAGCATCCGTTGCTCAAAAACATCCGTTGCCTAAAAGCATCCGTTGCTAAAATCTAAAATCTAAAATCTAAATGACTAACACACAATCTAAAAATACTGAGGTTGTACAAAAGCAAGATCAACCTCAATCTCAACCTCAACATCAACCGGAACATCACCATCATCCACCGACAACGTGGAAAACCTATTTTACTTTTAGTACCGATCATAAAGTAATTGGTATTCAATATATAGTTACGGCTTTCATTTTCTTCCTGATTGGTGGAATATTAGCCATGATAATCAGGGGTGAATTAATGACTCCTGAATCTGATTTAGTCGATCGCACCGTTTACAATTCAATGTTTACGATGCACGGAACGTTAATGCTGTTCATGTGGACTTTCCCCATATTGGCTGGCTTGGCGAACTATCTAGTACCTTTGCAAATTGGTGCTAAGGATATGGCGTTTCCTCGATTAAATGCCCTAGCCTTCTGGATGGTTCCGGTGTTCGGAATTATACTTATGGGCAGTTTCTTTGTTCCTGGTGGTTCTGCACAAGCTGGCTGGTGGTCTTATCCACCTGTAAGTACCCAAAACCCTACTGGCAACTTGGTTAACGGACAATTTCTGTGGTTGCTGGCTGTAGCAGTATCGGGCGTTTCCTCTATTTTGGGTGCGGTTAATATTGTTACCACAATTTTCAAAATGAGAGCGCCAGGAATGGGCTTTTTCAAAATGCCTGCTTATGTATGGACAGTATTAAGCGCTCAGATTATCCAGTTATTTGGATTGCCTGCATTAACTGCGGGTGCTGTAATGCTGCTGTTTGACTTAACAGTAGGTACCAGTTTCTTCGATCCCGTACAAGGTGGTAATCCAGTACTATACCAGCACTTTTTCTGGTTTTACTCTCACCCTGCGGTATACGTAATTATACTACCTATCTTTGGTATTTTTTCGGAAATATTCCCTGTTTACGCTCGCAAACCTTTATTTGGTTATAAAGTCGTTGCCGTTTCATCCTTAATTATCACTGGATTGAGCGCTGTGGTATGGGTTCACCATATGTTTGCTAGCGGCACTCCCGGCTGGATGCGGATGCTGTTCATGTTCTCGACAATGTTAATTTCCGTACCTACAGGAATCAAAGTATTTGCTTGGGTAGGAACAATTTGGGGAGGTAAATTACGTTTAGATACACCAATGTTGTTTGCATTGGGTGGATTAGTAATGTTTGTATTTGCTGGCATTACTGGTATCATGCTTTCCTCCGTTCCCATCGATATTCACGTTAATAATACTTACTTCGTTGTCGGGCACTTCCACTATGTAATTTACGGTGCCGTTGTGATGGGTATCTATGCAGCCATCTATCATTGGTTCCCTAAGATGACTGGAAAGATGTATTACGAAGGTTTAGGTAAATTACATTTCTGGTTAACCTTCATCGGTGCCAATCTAAATTTCTTCCCGATGCATCCATTAGGATTGCAAGGAATGCCTCGTCGAGTGGCTTCCTACGATCCACAATACTTAGGTTGGAATGTAGTTGCTAGTATCGGCGCATTTCTTTTAGGAATGTCTACATTACCCTTTTTACTTAACGTTATCAGCTCTTGGATTGACGGTAAAAAAGCACCAGATAATCCTTGGCGTGCAATTGGTTTGGAATGGTTAGTATCTTCACCACCACCCGTAGAAAACTTTGAAAAACAACTTCCGATTGTATTAGAAGAGCCATACGGTTACGGTAAATCGAAGCCAGAAGATTTGGTTGCAAATGCTTCCGAGCTTAATTAATTAAATATTGGGAATTGGGGATTGGGCATTGGGCATTGGGTATGAGCATTAAGAATTAGACTTTAGCTGTATGAAAAAAGTAAGCAAGATGCTCCCACTACAATTATTCTTAATTCCTAATTCCTAATTCCTAACTTCTAACTCCTAACTCCTAACTCTCAATTACCAATCCAAAATCCAAAATCTAAAATCAAAAATTGTCATCATGAGTACTACAGACGGCAAAACAATACAGTTAGAACATGAGAATACATTCGATGAATTAGAGTTAATAAATCATGGAAATGTAACTGCTCACGAACACGATGAAGAAGGCAACAGTATGTTTGGCTTCATCGCATTTCTGTTGTCGGAAAGCGTTATTTTCTTAAGTTTTTTTGCAGGATATATAGTTTACAAAACAACAACGGTTGATTGGCTACCACCGGGAGTTGAAGGATTAGAAGTTAGAGAGCCATTCATCAATACAATAATCTTGGTTTCTAGTAGCTTCGTTATTTACTTTGCAGAAAAGGCATTAAAAAACCATAATATTTGGCTTTTTCGCCTATTCTGGTTATTAACAATGGCTATGGGAAGTTACTTCCTTTACGGGCAAGCAGTTGAATGGAGTGGCTTAGAATTCGGCTTTACATCTGGTGTATTCGGTGGAATGTTTTACTTATTAACAGGTTTCCACGGCTTACACGTTTTCACAGGTGTTGTATTGCAGTTAAATATGTTAATTCGTTCTTTCATTCCAGGTAATTACGAAAACGGTCACTATGGTGTAGATGCAACTTCCTTATTTTGGCACTTTGTTGA
>CAYMZW010000624.1:0-3729 GCA_964395005.1 uncultured Rivularia sp. | reverse complement strand
AGTACCACCATTATTTTTAAGTCTCTTCATAGCCATTTCTAAACTTAGTTTCATCCTTTTAAAAGCTCTAGCAAGATTACCGATTTCGTCATTAGATACCTGGTCAAAATCGACTTCCATATGTCCGGTACTAACTGCTTCAGCCATACGAGTAATCCGTTTCAGCGGACGTACAATTTGTCTATTTAAAAACATATTTACTAATACAATCGCAGCCACAAAAACAATAGATACAATACCGATAATTAGAACAGATGATTTATTAGCTTTTTGAATGACTCTATCTGCTGGTACTGAAATTACTTGAGCGCCAATTATTTCATTTAACTTCCATCCAAATCCATGAGCGGTACCGTAACGCTCTATCATACTCTTAGGTGCAACATCAGCAGTGCTATGACATACCAAGCAACTTTCTTTTGTTACTGCTAGCGGACGAGCAATATAGAAAATATCTCCACCAGGAAGCGAACGAAAACCGCTCAATTCGGTTTTTCCTTGATTCTTGAAACGCTCAACAATTTTGGTTTCAAAAGTGTCAGCTTTATCTCGAAGATTAGTCGGATTTAGTGTAGCTTCTTTATAGAAAAAATCTTTATATTCTCCTTTGCTTCGTAGGTTCTCAAATACTTCTCTAGCCGAGTAAGCAGGCACGCTTTGGGGTAAAAAATTCGTTACCAGTTTCTCTTGCAATTCTGGATTTACTTGAGTACTAGTATAATCACGAACCGAACTCATCGTTTCCATCAAAATTAAAGCAGTGTTCTCAACTTCACCCTTAGCATTTTGCCTAAGTACAACAGATAGACTTAATCCGCTGAAACTAATTCCTACAAGCAAAACAAACAGCAGTAAAACTGTAAACTTCTGTTTTATCTGCAAATTTCTTAACATAAATATGGCAGGTCTTGCTTGCATATAAAAATCCCCAAGTTTAGATAATAATTTAAGTAATGAGTAATATAAACTTCATGATATATATAGCACTTTTATTAACCTCAAAATTTAAACAAATGTAACATTTATAATAAATAAAAATGCCTTTCGACTCAGTTAAATCCCTGTATTAAAGTATTGAGCATGAAATGCATATCTTTACAGACACGCTAATCGGCATTTTTCAGATGAATAGGGCAAACGCGCTATAAAATTAAAAATATAAAACAGCGAAAGCTCATAAATTTAGGACTTACGTAAACCCCCTTAGTAAGGGGGTTGGGGGGATCTAGAATGTCTGGAACACGCTCTTGCACCGTTATCGCCGCGTAAGTCCTAAAATTAATTGATGAACTTTATTTATGAGCATTATATTTTTCTTTATTGATATTATTTGCGAGCAAATCAGTTTTCAGTTTTCAGTAATATTTACTTTTTCCTGATTTAATAGCTTATCTAGATAAATATTTCTATTTATTTTTCATCTACTTATTTATTTTTATTGATGTTAATCAATTTATATGAACAAGATTTTATCTATAGTTAACTGCAAGTAATCAATCTAGATAATTTAAGTTGCATTATTTGCAAAAATCAAGAAAGATTGAAAAACAAATTATCTATATTCTTGATAAAAGTGTCTTAGCTGATAGGATTTTTGGCTTTTGAACCGTAAGTTATGTATGGTATGTACTAATTCAATCAAAAATCCGTAAATACCACAAGCCTATTCAGAGGAAATTTACCCTACCTTTATTTTTTATATTTTTGTGTAGGAATATATTCTGCTTCGGATCAACTCAATCAATTAGAAGCAAACGTTCTGCATAAACTTAAGTCAGGCTAATTGCTTACTAAAAGTCGTATGATTTACTTTAATCTCATCAAATCTTCTTACTCAGACATAAAATTTATGCAAAAATGAATACCAGCAACTTTATAATTTTCACCAATGGCTTGGCAGAGGGGGCAAAGCTTATCTGGACGCTATATCATTGAAAAAAAACTCGGTGAAGGCGGAATAGGTGTAACCTATCTTGCAAAAAACCAACGTAGCGAACTCCGAGTTATCAAAACGCTTCGAGAAGATATTCTTGACAATCCCGGCTGGAAACCATACCTAAATAAAATCCGACAAGACTTTCGTGATGAAGCAGTAAGATTATCTGTATGTCTTCATCCACATATAGTCAAAATAAACACTATTTTTGAAGAAGATAATTTGCCTTGTATTGCGATGGAGTACATCGAAGGCGCAGATTTAAGTAAATATTTACGACGAATGGGAATATTATCTGAGGCTGAAGCACTGCTATATATTCAGCAAATTGGTGATGCTTTAAAAGTCATTCATCGTCGAGGTTTGCTGCATCGAGACATCAAGCCCAGTAACATTATTATCCGCCAAGCTAAACCGGAAGCAGTATTAATTGACTTTGGTATAGCCAGAGAATTTATTCCTAATGAGGTGCAAAAACATACAATTTATCATACTCCCGGTTTTGCCCCACCAGAACAATACCAAACTGAAGCACTACGGGGAGAATTTATTGATGTTTATGCCTTAGCAGCCACTTTGTATACTTTACTTACAGGAGTTACTCCTCCAAGTGCGGAAGATAGAGGTAAAAACACTTTACTAAAACCACCACAAAATTTAAATCCCCACATCAGCGACAAAACAAATCAAGCAATCATGCGCGGAATGGCGCTTAATGCTTATTATCGTCCGCAATCAATACAAGAGTGGTTCGGATTATTTAAAAAAACCATTGACGAGAAAAATTTTGGCATAGTACCACCAACGCAAATTATTACACCCACAGCATTATCTTCGTTTTCTTATAGTTGGAAATGTATTCGCACCATCGAAGCACATACCAGTATGGTTCATTCAGTTACCATCAGCCCCGACGGTAAAATTATTGCTAGCGGTAGCAGCGACAAAACGATCAAATTGTGGGAACTTGAAAGTGGAAAATTGCTGCGTCAGCTTGGGCGCTGGTTTTACGGTCATTCTGGTATAGTTGACACACTTGCTTTCAGCCCCGATGGAGAAATTCTTGCTAGCGGCAGTTGGGATGAAACTATTAAATTATGGTCTGTAAGTACTGGTAAACAAATTAGTCATTTAAAAGGCCATAATAGCTGCGTAAATTCTCTTGCATTTAATCCCAATGGTCAAATATTAGCAAGCAGTAGCGTTAATTCAAAAATCAAACTTTGGCAGGTAATAGACAGTAAAGAAGTTAACAATTTTACAGGGCATTCCGATTCCGTTTCCTCAATCGCATGGAGTCCAGACGGACATTTTTTAGCTAGTGCCAGTGCTGATTATACGATTAGAATATGGCAAGCAAGTACGGGTAGAGAAATTCGTGCATTAAAAGGTCATTCCTTATTTATTAATTCCTTAGCTTACAGCCGAGACGGCACAATCTTAGCCAGCGGTAGTTCTGATAACACGATTAAACTGTGGCAAGTAAATACTGGTAGAGAAATTCGCACCTTGAAAGGTCATGATGATGCGGTTTGGACAGTAATACTGAGTCCAGATAAAGAATTTTTAGTTAGCGGTAGTTGGGACAATACAATCAAAATTTGGCACTTGACTACGGGTAACGAAATCAGTAGTTTGAGAGGTCATTCTAATTACGTTCGCTCAGTTGCCATAAGTCCCAACGGGCAGACTTTAGTTAGCGGTAGCGATGATAGCACTATTAAAATTTGGCAACAGCAGTAGGGAAAAAAGAGTTATGAGTTATGAGTTATGAGTTATGAGTTATGAGTTAT
>CAYMZW010000623.1:0-3731 GCA_964395005.1 uncultured Rivularia sp. | reverse complement strand
TTTCTCTACCTTTAGAAGAATACTTTGGTCTTAACAAATCATCAACTTCTGTTAAACTTTCTAAAAATGGCTCATGAAAGATATTTTTTCCATCTTCTCGGTACATATTGATAATATCTTCCATACTATACCGAGCAGTATTTGGATTATTAGGATTTGGCATAGTTAAAATCATCGCTAAAAAACCTCCAGTAGAAGTTCCAGCAATTAAATCAAACAATTCCCAAATTCGCTTTTGAGTACGTTTTTCGATTTCCTTAAGAATTATCGCCGGAATAATACCGCGAATACCGCCACCATCAATTGATAAAACTTTATATTTAAACATAATTAGCTTTCCCCTCTTTTGCCGTTAATTCCTAAGTATCCTACAGCAATGAAGGTAATGATTCCGCCTTTTTTAAGATTAAGGGAAGAGGGGGGAGAGGGGGAAGAGGGGGAAGAGGGGGAGATGGGGAGAAAGTAGTTCCCTCGCTACTTGCTACTCACTACTCCTAATTACTCCTAACTCTTAACTCCTAACTCTTAACTCTTAACTTTTAACTCCTCACTCCTCACTCCTGACTATTCCCCATCCCCCATCCCCTATGCCCAATTCATTTACATTGTCAAAGATTGAGAATTGGTTTCAATTAATTGTGCTAAATCTTTGAGGAATGCTGCTGCATGGGCACCGTAGATAACTCGGTGATCGCAGGTGATATTAACTTTCATTTGAGTACGTATTCCCATCATACCGTCGGGAGTCGCTACTACTTCCGGACGAGATGCGGCGATCGCTAATATTGAACCTTGATTGGGTGGCAATATCGCATCGAATGTATCAACGCCAAACATACCTAAGTTAGATATGGTGAAGGTACCGCTGTTGTATTCTTGTGGCTGTAGTTGTTTTGCTCTAGCGCGTTCTACCAAAGATTTCCAGTTACGCGATAAGCTGTAAATATCTTGTTGGTCTGCATTTTGCAATACTGGTGTAATTAATCCTCCGTCATCCATTGCTACCGCTACAGCTACGTTAATATTGGCAGGATGTACCATTCCCTGCTCTGTATAATTCACATTCAGTAACGGATGTTTCTGTAATGTCATTGCTACCGCTTTCGCTAGTAGCGCTGTCATTGTTACACCTTTAGATTTGATTTGCTTGTAAAGTTTGTTTAATTCGTCGGTGGTGATTGAATAACCTACGTGGAATGTAGGTACGGACAAGCTATGATTCATAGTCCGCACTACGGCATTTTGCAAGGTAGTTAAAGGTACCGTCTGCCCTGGAGTTACAGCAACTGGCATCGGTGCAGGTGTTGCCGCAGGAGTTACTTTAGGAGCGCTGGGGGCTGGTGCAACTGCTGGTTGAGCCGCAGGAGGCGTTTGAGGTGTAGATTTACCACTAGATTTACCGGCAGCTGTTTCCACATCTTCAGCAATAATACGACCGTGAGGGCCGCTACCGGAAATACCGCTCAAATCAACTTTAAATTCTTTTGCTAACTTACGGGCGCGAGGTGAAGCAACTTTTCTACCACTGCCGCGTGCCGCACCATTTTGAGAAGTGTCATTTTTAGAAGTGCCTGCGTTAGTCAGTTGTGCTGCTGTTTGTCCGGGGGCAGTTGCAGCAGCGACTTCAGCTTTCGCCGGTGCTGAGCTTTGAGATTTAGCTTGGGCTGCTGCCGTTTCAATTTCAGCTTCGGTTTCCGCCAGAAAGGCGATCGCCGAACCTACAGGAGCGCTGCTTCCTGCTTCTACTACAATATGTGCCATGTATCCCTCATAGAAGGATTCCACATCCATATCTGCTTTGTCCGATTCAACCACTACAACCGTTTCGCCTTTTTCAACCTTGTCACCAGGGGATTTTTCCCAAGAGACAATTTTACCTTCAGTCATAGTCGAACTCAGCGCGGGCATAAATATTTCGTGAATACTCATAAGAAAAGAAATTGAGTTAATAATTTACGGACTTTAATAGTTTTTTCCAGATTGCATTGTATCGCGAGCGCGGACGCGACGAACTATTTTAGAACTACACTGGTACAATAATCTGTATTTATGCGTACTAAGAAAGGTAATTATTGGTTAGTGGTTAGTAGTTAGTTGTTGGTAGTTAGTTGCGATCGATTTCCCCTTGTCCCCCCATCCCTCAACTCCGCGCCTCCTAACTCCTAACTTTTAACTACTTCCTTATACTTAATCCTTTTTTAAAAAAATTTGTCGGAAATTCCACTTAAAGCATGAAGTAAGGAGTCATGTCTGGATTTAAAATTTATGATGAATAAATAAAAACCAACCCTTTAAAATTTTCTTAAAATCTTATGTCGGCAAAGTTGAAATTTTTTCTGGTATTTGCACTGAGTACCTTTGCCACGGCTGCTGTCGCTGGAATTTACAAAATTAAAGCATGGCATTCTAATAGACCGTATATTGCCGAAAAGCAGCAGCAAATTCAAGCAAAGCAAACCTCAAGTCAAAACCTTGCAATAACATCATCAAGAAGAAAGTTTAAGTCAATACCGCTAACTAAATTCAGAACGGTACTTAGAGGGAGCGATCCTGCTGCCCTAGCAATAAATGCTTTTGACACAACTCAATCTAAAGGATCGAATCGTAAAGTAGAAGTAATTTATCCCCAACCTAACCAAGCAATGGTAACAATAACTCAAACCAACGAAGCTTCACCCAAACCAAAGCCGATTAAATATCGAGTTGAACTTACAAGCTTTGGACGTTCGTTATTTGTAACTTCGCCTCCCTTATGGCAAATTGTCTGGGCTGGTTATTCCGAGCAATGTTTCAGAGGTACTACCGATACGGTAACTGGTGCTGCCTGTCGTTGAATATAGGGAATGGGGAATAGGGAATAGGGAATAGGGAGTTAGGAGTTAGGAATAATGATGATGCAGTGATGGAGTTATAGGTTGATGTGTTCAAGATTCAGTTTTTGATAATAATGAATTTTTTTCTTGTCTCCTTCCACTCCCTAAAAATTCTGAATCCTCGATTGAGAATTCAGAATTATTGATGATATTTTAAATGTCGCCGCGAATTTCTTCGATAACGCCATCGCGCAGAACAATTTCGACCTGCATTTTACTAATCAGGTTATCGCCTTGTTCTGCTCGGAAGAAGCCTTCCAACTGAAATTGATTAACTTCTTGATCCAACTCAAGCATTTGAACCTGTTGGAGATTTTGCAGGCTTTGGTTTTTCTGCTCTAACATCTCGCTTTTTTTCTCATTTACCTGAGTTTGGATGTTTTCAATTTGCTGTATAGTTTGAGGCCCTGGGGGTTGCACACCTTGCTTTTGAATTTCGGTAATTGCACGCTGCCCTTGGACATCAATTTGCTGTAGCTGCTGATCGGTTTGATTGATTTGCCCTTGTAGTTGCTGCGTTACTTCCTCTTTCCATAAAGGGGTGACGATCGCCTTAACGTTAATAACGCGCTTTAGCAGCAATTGAGGATTGGAGATGTCCATAGAAATATCTTTGTTTTCCTTTTGAATTCAATAAACAAGTGAACTAATTAGCGGCAAACATTCGCTCAATCATATCGTGATAGCGTTCCATCACAATATGTCTTCTGACTTTGAGAGTTCGTGTCATCATGCCATTTTCCATTGAAAACGGTTCTAGAATCAGTTGAAATGGTCCGATACGGTCATCCGATCTATATCCCGGACGATTTCGTACTTCCCTAACCAACTCTTGCCGAAACAAATCCTGGATCATTT
>CAYMZW010000622.1:0-3741 GCA_964395005.1 uncultured Rivularia sp. | reverse complement strand
GAATAAATTCTAATTGTCCGCTCGTTAGTTGTTCTGTAGGGGTTAAACTAACTTCTAAATAAGGATCGAATGCAGTACCGGCAATATAATCCTCAAGCTGCAATATTAAAGACGGAACCAAATTAACTGTTTGATGCAGTTTCGGATACCGTTCCAACATTAATATCAAATCTAAATAATCTTTGGTACCGTGCAACCGCACCCAGGGTAAGCGGTATCTTCCAGTACCCAGATACGAAGACGAACCTCCTTCAGGAGACTTATATAACGGCTGATGTTGATGCCAGATAAAAGCAACGTGCAGAGGGTGAGACATAAATAAGTGAGGAGTAAGGAGTTAAGAGTTAGGAGTTAGGAATTAGGAGTTAGTAGTTAAGTAACCCGCATCCTAATTCCCAACTTTAATTTCTACACTACTTGTTCCACTTCTGCAATTTCAGGAATCATTTCTCTAAGACGGCGTTCGATACCCATTCTCAGAGTCATAGCAGAGCTAGGGCAAGATCCGCAGGCACCTTGTAAACGTAATTTAACAATAGGGCCATCAAGCTCTACAAGTTCCACATTTCCGCCATCAGACATTAAATATGGGCGCAACTCATCAAGAACCGTTTCTACATTTTGGTTTGTTAATTCCATTATCCTTTTGACCTCACTTAAGCAACAAAGTTTGTTTTCAAAGCGTATTAACTACATACTAGAACAATTAAGCATTGGTAATTGGGGATTGGGCATTGGGCATAGGGGATTGGGCATAGGGGATTGCAAATAACTTCTAACTCCATCCGTTGCCCAACTCCATCCGTTGCCCAACTCCATCCGTTGCCCAACTCTTAACTCCTAACTCCTAACTGTTCACTGTTCACTGTTCACTGCTCACTGATTCACTCTCCCCAGTGGAAACCATTACGGGTTGTTGATACAGCGGTACAGTAAAGGTAACAGTGGAACCAAGCCCTTCACCTAAGCTGTAAAAATGAACTTCACCACCCATTGCTTCTACTAATTTTTGGGATATGGTTAATCCTAAGCCGGTACCACCGTATTGACGGGTACGGGAACCATCTACTTGAGAAAATAATTGAAATAATTTGTCTTGCTGGTCTAAAGAAACACCGATACCTGTGTCTACTACCCGCACTTTCACCATGCCGGGAAATTCTTGCTCTTTAAATATGACTTTTTTACGAACTACGTCGGCAGTAATGTTTATGTGCCCTTCGTGAGTAAATTTGATGGCATTACCTACTAAATTTATCATTACTTGTTTAAGGCGGAGGTAATCGCTATACAAGAGTATTTCATCATTTGTCTCAGGTAACTGCATCCCAAAGCTAAGATTTTTTTGTTCCGCTTGCAGATGCATTCCATTTTCTACATCGCGGAATAATTCATCGAGTTTTACTGGACTCAATTCTAATTCCATCTTGCCTGCTTCTATTTTGGCAAAGTCTAAGATGTCGCTGATAACATCAAGTAGATGTAGGGAGGATTTATGAGCTTCGCCGAGAAAAAGGGCTTTTTCCTCTTCATCATCTGCCATGTCATCTATAATCAGCTTTAGAAACCCAATAATGCCGTTTAAAGGCGTGCGGATTTCGTGAGAAACATTAGCAAGAAACTCACTTTTGAGGCGGGAAGCTTCTTCTGCTTGCTGACGTGCTGATTCTAATTCTTTATATAAAGTAGCGTGGGCGATCGCCGTGCCAATTTGATCTGCTGCTTCTGTGGTTAATTCAAGTTCTTTTACTGATAAGTAGGAGCATTCGGGGTTTAAGCTCAAAGCGATTAAGCTATTAGGTTGCTCTTGGTGAAAAGTTGGGATGATTAAAAGTTTCTGGGTGTCAAATAAAGAACTCGTTTGGTCTACTATAACGGGCTTGAGCGTACTTACAGCTTGAGTAAATCCGACTTCAGAAGCTATATCTATTTCCGTTCCCAACATCGACTTAACGTTTGGCTGGCATGACTCAGCAATCACACGTATTTTAGAATCACCGTGATATGGGCAAATTATACAAAATTTTGGTTGTAGTGTTGTGCCTAAACTATCAACGGTTTGCTGCCAAATAATGTTTAAATCCAAAGTTCGCCGGATATTTTTAGTGATATTTTTAATTAACTTCTGGTATTGCTGCGAGCGTATATCATCTAAATCCCTTGATTGAGGCGTAATAGTTATTTTATTTTTGCTCGCTTGAATTTGTAATAATCTTCCCATTACCAATACTGAAGTTGCAGCATCGCCTAAAGCTGGCATTATTGGAGTAATTAGCAATTCCAGTTCTACAGCCGAAGTGGAAAGACTAAACCAACACTGACACTTTTGGGGAACCAAAGTTGCCAGCACTTCCTGCAACCTTTGTAAATAGTCAGCTTTATCTATAGGAGCAAAGGCTTCTCGATCCGCGTTTTCGTTAAGAATATCTTCTGAGTTTAATCCCAAACGTTCGCCTTGCTGCCAACAAAAATTGAGAAAACGCCCCGTACCATCCTGAACGTACACTAACTCAGTTCCCAAGCAAGCTAATGCATCAGTGTGCTTGGTAACAGATTCTTTCTGGTCGGACAATAAACGCAGTGATTCAGAATTCGCAGCAATACTCATGAGTGGGGTTAAATAGAAACAGTGTAGCCCAAACGAAGTTGTGCTAATAGCTGCTTAAAGTGTGGCATAATTTTTTACAGCTTTAGCATACTTGTTTGGGATTTTTATTGTATTCCTCGAATTAGTCGTAAAAAATATAGATTCTTAATCGTTCCATTCACCCCGAGGCGGAACTTTAATTCGATGAGGGGTGCGCGTTAGTTCATCATCTCTAGGAATATCGCCGCGCAACCACTGACGCAGTGCCACTTCAATCACTTTAGAAGGATCGTTACTCAGATGACTAATTTTCTCTAACAATTCAGAATCCAAGCGGATAGCAACTTCTACTTTCTCGGATAATATGTTTTCCGCGAAGTCTGGTCTTTCTTTCATGTTCATAGCTAATATTCTCTGCGCGTTATTTATCCCAAAGCCTTGTTAGGCAGCTTTACCTACAGTTGAACAAAAAGGATGCTAATTACCCAACCCAAGGGTTGCTTGCTGCCCTAAAGTCATCCATGTTTATTTTACGCTCCCACGATAACAATACCAGTACCTTTTGATGAGATGGGGAGATGGGGAGAGGGGGAGATGGGGAGACAAGGGGAAGAATATCTAACTACTAACTCCCAACTCCCAGTTCCTAACTCCTAACTCCTAACTCCTAACTCCTAACTCCTAACTCCCATTCACCGTGTTTGCAAAGAAAGAATTACAATACGTTAAGCAAAAGGCTTTTTTTATTAAGATTAAGATTGCAGAATACAGCTTTATTAATAAGTATATGACTGACGTTCCCGCTTCTCGCATTCGTAATTTTTGCATTATCGCTCACATTGACCACGGTAAATCAACTTTGGCTGACCGTCTTCTGCAAGCCACTGGTACGGTGGAAAATCGGCAGATGAAGGAGCAGTTTCTCGACAATATGGATTTGGAACGGGAGCGCGGCATTACTATTAAGCTGCAAGCGGCCCGAATGAATTATAAGGCTAAAGATGGTCAGGAATATGTACTTAATCTGATTGATACTCCCGGTCACGTTGATTTCTCTTATGAGGTGTCTCGCAGCTTGGTAGCTTGCGAAGGAGCCTTATTAGTGGTAGATGCTTCTCAAGGTGTGGAAGCTCAAACTTTAGCTAATGTTTATT
>CAYMZW010000621.1:0-3768 GCA_964395005.1 uncultured Rivularia sp. | reverse complement strand
CAGAATTAGCACATCGAATACATGGTGAATATCCCGTCAACTGGCGTAAATTGCAGGATACTAAATACGTCAGACAATTGATAGCTCAAACAATTCCCGGATACGAGAAAATAGGGCAAATTGATGAAACAGAGGAAGAATTTACTATTAGCGGCAGAATTTTAAAAAGTCCTAAATTTTCTACAGCTTCCGGTAAAGCCAAAATGTTTGTTACACCATTACCTAAGCTAAAACTTCCGGAAATTAAAGACTTTGACGTTGCCGATGGTACGCAAGGAATAGTTGTCGCATTAATGACCGGAAGAAGTTACGCTCAACATAATACAGTCGTTTATCAAACTGAAGATAAATATCGGGGAATACCCCATCGTAACTGTATTTTGATGAATAAAAATGACGTTGAAAAAGCAGGTTTTAGACAACATCAACGGGTTACAGTAAGAGGAAATGTGGGGGAATTAGAAAATGTAGAAATTATTTTTGGAGAGGTGCGTGAAGGTGCCGGAGTAATGTTTTATCCGGAAGTTAACGTGATATTTAAAACCGAAGTGGAAGAGCGTTGTGGTACTCCGGCTTTTAAGAGAGTTCCGGTTTTGGTTTATCAGGAATGATGATGTTGGTTATATTTTACCTGGCGGTTGGAAACCGCTTCTACACGGGCAAAACCCACCTGCGTGGGTTAAAAGTCAATAGCTAATTCGATGTGAAATACATTATTTTCTTGTAGGGTGCTGTGACGACTACGATAAATTATGGTTTTGAAAGAGAATGTTAAATCATGTCGTCACGCACCAACGACGGTAACATAATAACCGAATATTAGATCGATCGGAATTAGCACAACAAATAATCAAACATCCTTATAGCTTTGATTTTCTCAGTTTAGGAGAGAAAGCGCTAGAAAAGGATTTAGAAAAAGCATTAACAGAGCAAATTCGTAGTTTTTTATTAGAATTAGGAATTGGTTTCGCTTTTTTAGGAAGTCAATATCAATTTACCGACAGTTGAGCAGTTAAAAGCAGAGTTAGATAATTTGGATTTGAAAATTTATTAGTTTAATTTATGTAAATCTGATTCACTACAGACTTCCATTTCAGTATAGTAAATTTATTTACTACAATAAAGAAAAAAATACTATATGGAAATGATTACAGGAATGATTGCTGGATGGATTGGAGAATTCGCGACTGTAGAAATTGCTAAATCAGTAGTTTCTGGTGTCGGTAATCAGTTACATCATAGTGACTTAGAAAAAGCTCTAAAAGCCTCATTAGAAGTAGCTTGCGAGCAAGAAGAAGGATTATTCTATCGCTGTCAAAAGGATGGCAGGGAAGGTTATGAAAAGTTTTTAAATGCGTTTTTTCAAGAAAAAGCAATTGAAGAGTTACAGAAACCTCTGAAGAATGAAGGTACACCAGATGTTGATTTTTTGACAAAAGCTTTTATTCAGGAAACTGTCAATCATTCTGAGATGAATAAGATTAACGAAGATTGCGTTAAACCTTGGATGAAAGTTTTTATTAATGAGTATTTTAAAGTTACTAATACTTACATTAAATTTCAAGTTGCAAAGGAAAATTATTTAAAGCAGATTGAGAAATGGTTTGATGATGTGAAATTTGCGGGGATTGCTGTAGCGGGACAAGAAGTGGAAAAATCTGAGAAGCTGGCACAGATTTTTGTAATGCCGGATGTGGAGGAAGATATAACTGGAAAAGATTTTGTTCTTGGTGCTGATAATAAAGAATGGAATGACAAAATATCTGATATTCCTACAAGCAAACGTCAGCAAGAATTACTTTTAGAACAGCGTCAAAGGGTTGGATTGAATCGTTCTGCTAACAAGTTTCTTGCTGCAAAGCTTTTAAGCGAAACTAATGCAAATAAAAATGTAAATAAATTTGTGCTTTTAGGCGCTCCTGGTTCTGGTAAAACTACTTTATTGAGCTATTTCGCTGTGATGTTAGCTCAAAATCAATCTGAAAAATTAGGTTTGAAACCAGATGTGGATTATTTACCAATAATCATCAGAATGCGGGATTTATCTAAAAAAGGAGATATCAGTATTCTGGATTATGCAAAGCAATTTGCCGAAAACAATATGTCTGTGAAAACTTTACCCACAGATTTCTTTGAGTATTGGTTGAAAGATGGAAGAGCTTTGATTTTACTCGATGGTTTGGATGAAGTTGCTGAGGAAAGCAAACGTTACGATGTTGTACAACGTATTGAAAATTTTCTGGGACAATTTGACCGCAATATCGCCATTATCACCTCCCGCCCTGCTGGATATAAACGCGACTTTTTTCGCACAGAAGAATTTCCCCACTATGAACTTTTAGGATTTGATGATGGCAAGGTAGAAGAATTTATTAACAATTGGTACCGTACCCGTTTTTCAGACGAAGAGGAAGCGAAAAGACGTAAGCAAAGTTTGCGGGAAGCACTGGATGATAACGAACGCATTAAATTATTAGCGCGAAATCCATTACTGTTAACTATCATTGCTCTTATTCACCGCTATCAAGTTGTATTACCCAGGGAAAGATACAAACTTTATGACAAAGCTGTGGAAACCTTGATAACTTCCTGGGATGCAAATAAAGAACTAACAACTCATAAGAAGTTACAATATCTAAGATTAGACGACTTGAGACGGTTGATGGAAAGTATCGCATATTGGGTTCATACTCAAGGTAATACTGGAGATAAGGAAGGAGGAACTTTAATAGATTGCGATGAGTTGCTTAGTCAGTTAAAAAAGGAAATTAGAAAAAGTACAGGAATTGAGTTTCATAAAGCAAAAGAAGAAGCAAAACGATTTATAGATTTAATCAAAGAGCGTACAGGATTGCTCAACGAACAGGGAAAAGATTGTTACGCTTTCGTTCACAAAACTTTTCAAGAATACCTTTGTGCTGAAGATATTAACTATCGAGCAGAAGACGAAGATTTTGAGATAATTTTAGACCATATCAGCAAACATCTCCACGACTCCCATTGGCGAGAAGTTTTATTGTTATTGGTATCTCAGCAAAAACCTAGGAAAGCAGTAAAAGCAATTAGGAAGATTCTTGACAATAAAAGTCATTATGAGGATTGGTTACATCGGGATTTATTTTTTGCTGCTGCTTGTTTAGCTGAAGATATTAAAAGGTTAAATGTAGTTGATGAGAAGTTGGGAGAAGAAATTTTACGTGGTTTAGTTGATTTAGAGGTAAGTAAGAGCAATAAAATTGGTCGTATAGTTAGCAATCAAATTTTCCCCATGCTTTCTCGCTTTTCTGAAACAGCTTATGAAAAGCAAGCATTAGAACTTTTGAAAGCTGAAGCAGACAAGATTGGTAAAGTTAGGTTGCAGGAATATCGTGCAGAATTGGGAGAGAAGGAAGAAGCGATCGCAGTTTTAATCAAACTCCTCACCGATGAAGATAGCGAAGTACGTTACATTGCTGCGAAAGCTTTAAGCAAGTTGGGTAAGGATTCAGATCGAGTTGTTAACGCTTTTATCAAACTCCTCACCGATGAAGATAGCGATGTACGTTACATTGCTGCGAAAGCTTTAAGCAACTTGGGTAAGGATTCAGATCGAGTTGTTAACGATTTAATCAAACTCCTCACCGATGAAGATAGCCGTGTACGTAGAATTGCTGCGGATGCTTTAAGGAAGTTGGGTAAGGATTCAGATCGAGTTGTTAACGCTTTTATCAAACTCCTCACCGATGAAGATAGCGAAGTACGTTACATTGCTGCGGATGCTTTAAGCAA
>CAYMZW010000620.1:0-3774 GCA_964395005.1 uncultured Rivularia sp. | reverse complement strand
GGTAACGATCGCGCACAAGCACCTCTTGAATTTATTCCTCCAAAATTTAATCCATTAGTATTACGAATTACCCAACTATTATTACCAGTATGGATACCTTCGCAAACCATCCTTAGTCAAATTGAAGCAGAAAACGTAAAAACTTTAGTAAAATTAGTCAACGAATTCCAGCAAAAAAAGATTCGTTTCTTAATAGCATTTCGCCATCCTCAAGTAGAAGACCCATTCTCGTTGGGTTATTTGTTTTCTCATATCGTACCGAAAGTAGCCCGACAAGAAGGAATTAAATTAAATTATCCAATTCATGCTCATTTTATTTACGATAGAGGAATTCCTTTGTGGGCTGGTTCTCATATCGGCTGGTTTTTATCACAAATGGGTGCTACTCCCATACAGCGTGGTAAAGCAGATTGGACTGGATTAAGGTCGGCTCGGAATTTATTTGCAGAAGGGAATTTTCCGATGGCTGCTGCACCAGAAGGAGCTACAAACGGACTTTCCGAAATGATTAGTCCCTTAGAACCGGGGATTGCACAATTAGGCTTTTGGTGCGCGGAAGATTTAGAAAAAGCCGGACGCAAAGAACAGGTTTTTATTTTACCAGTTGGAATTAAATATAGTTATGTAAATCCCCCTTGGGAATCGATAAATAAATTATTAAGCGAACTGGAAGAAGCCAGCGGTTTATCTGTCAATGAAAGCGGTTTTGATAAAGCTTTACCGCAAGAAGTTCTTTATCCAAGATTAATTCGCTTCGCAGAGCATTTATTATCTGTGATGGAAGATTTTTACAAGCGTTTTTATCATTATTCACCAGAATTAAATGTACCAGAAGTAGAAACAGAAACTAGTGATGGTAATGAAGCGATAGCTGCGCGTTTACAATCATTATTAAATAGTGCTTTAAAAGTATCCGAAGATTATTTTGATTTGATGCCAAAAGGTAATTTTAGCGACCGCTGTCGTCGAGTCGAACAAGCAGGTTGGAACTATATTTTTAGAGAAGATTTAAAGGATAGTAAATCATTGTCTATCATCGAAAAAAGGTTAGCCGATAGAGTCGCAGAAGAAGCCAATTTAAGAATGTGGCACATGCGTTTGGTAGAAAGCTTTGTTGCAGTAACTGGTAAGTATGTCAGAGAAAAACCTACAGCAGAAAGGTTTGCTGAAACGGTTTTAATTTTGTGGAATATGGTAGCTAGAATCAAAGGTGGAAATCCATATAAGCGTCCGAAATTAGGTAAGCAAAGAGCTAAAATCACTATCGGGGAACCGCTTTCTATTTCTAATAGATTTGGTGATTATCAAAAGAACCGTAAATCTGCCAGAATTGCAGTTGGAGATTTTACAAATGACTTGCAGAATGCTATGGATAAGTTGATATAAGCTGATATAATTTATTGAAATAAACTGATACATTAATTGATAAATTGATAATTAAAAACGGGCATATCTGCCCGTTTAGCAATATTTTAATACATTAGAATATCTTTTTTGAACCAGAACTAATACAATATTTGCAATTGTATTAATTAACCGGAATAGCTCCAAGTTGCTGCATCACTTCAAGCAAATTCAATTCATCCCAATGTTCGATAAATTTTCCATCCTGAACGCGCCAAATATCTATGCTACGCATGGTAATTAAATTACCAGTAGCTGGTACTCCCAGAAATTCTCCTTGTTGGTGAGCATGATAGGTAAATCGACCAATCACAGTTTCACCATCAATAAAAACATCTTCTACACTCACTTTGGTATCTGGAAAAGCCAACATCCAACCCTTAAAAAAATTCTTTACTCCTTCTAAACCATCTTCTACGTAAGGATTGTGATTTATGTAGGAAGTAGCAATAAAGTCATCAAAATCATCTATCTTACCCGCACTAAGCGCTTCTGCAAATTTATATACGAGTTCCTTGTTTACAACATTGCTCATATTTACCTCTTAATTTTTAATTGAATGACCAACCAAATTATTTGAACAACCAACCAAAAACAATCAAAAAATAGTGTGCTTAATCTTCGCTTAGCTGTGACTGAAACATTTGCTTGAGAACAGCATATGCATTCTCTAAATCAAAATTAGGGTCAGCTAATTTTTGCAGAGCTAATCCATCAAAGCTAGCTAGTAATATTGAGGCTAAAGCTTCACGATTGGCGATTTTATCAGAAGAAATTTGATGCAATACAAAAGCAATGGCATTACGGCTTTTAGCTAGCAGCTTGTTCATGCTTTCACGAAGATTGGGGTTATGCAACCCCAGAGCGAATAGCTCGTATCGCAGACGATACCACTGCGGTTCTGACTCTACTCGTTCTTTTGGCCAATTAAACGCTTCTTCGTTCAATTGCTCTGGAGGAATAGAAGCAGATATTTTTTCTGCGTTTTTGATATATCGGTCTGCTGCTTCCCATAAAACAGCCTGCATCAATTGCTCTTTGTTATCAAAGTAATAATGAATCAGACCGGGAGCAACCCCCGCACCTTTGGCAACTTCTTTCATCGTTGTCGCTTGGTAGCCTTTTGAGGACAAGATGTCATAGGCCGCTATGATAATTTGCTGTTGAGGATTCCCCGAATTGTTTGACCGTTTCAATTTCGCCTTTAATTGGTTGTTCAACCAAATAATATCGTATGCCAATAAAAGCTGTCAACATTTTTTTTAATCGAGGAAACAAGCTTCTTAAAAGACTGGGTTTGGACTGAGGGTTGATATAGCGATTTTCGGTTGAGTAGAATACATTCTTGTGGGATGGACATCCCTGTCCGTCCGATTCTTACCAATTTCATTTGTGTTGCATTCAACTGAAAAGGGCTATATAAGAGCGCCGCAATATGTAAGTTTCAACGCAAAGCGACGCGGAGTTTCGCGCAAAGGAGCGCAGAGGGATTTGTTAAGGAAATATTTTAGATAAATCTAATATTAATTCTAGAAAACAAGGTAGATTAACTGTTTCATTCGGAAGATAAATAACTTTCCGACGATAGCCAAATTTACCTTTAAAGTCTTGAAAAGGTTCGCTATAAGTTTCTAAACAGTTTTCGATTAAATTGAATATCCAATAATATAAAATATCTGCCTCAGCATAAAATTGTAATTTATCTTCTTGGTCGTATTTTATAGAAGAATCGGCGATTTCAATTAAAAGCAATACATCTTGGGGAGTGGGATGAGAATTTAAGTAATCATCATCTTGATTTTTTAGAATTGCAACATCTGGTTCTGGTTCGCTATCGGGATGTATAATAATTGGATCTTGGTTTTGTAAAGTTCCTTGATTGCCAATTAATTTTGATAATTCTCTTATCAATCTTCTATTAACAGTTGAATCAAGCGTACCCTTTGCTGCCATTGGAATAATTTCTCCCCTAATTAGCTCAACTCGGTCATCTTCATGGAAAAATCCGAGTTCTGCTAAACGGTTGTATTCATTTATAGTAAATCGTTTAGCTGTAATTATGGTCATAAGATTTGGGGAGTGCAATTATATTTAGATTTTAAACAGAATTTCTTAATCTCTAACAAAGTAGTAATTTTGAAACAAATTAAATGTATAGTATATTTGTTCTTAATAATGTAGAGACGTAGCAATGCTACGTCTCCAACAATGTGAAATCATCACGTTATATTTTTATTCCACAGCCTCTATGATTCAAACCAAAGCATAGCGAACTGCCAAGGTATCAGTTTCAAGAGAATATTTCTTAAAAAACTCATTCACAACCGGCTCAATTTCTGGGTTAGCTGCTGCAACAAATCGCTGCACCAT
>CAYMZW010000619.1:0-3777 GCA_964395005.1 uncultured Rivularia sp. | reverse complement strand
GAAACAGGAAGTAAAAGTTTAAGTGTCACAAGTTGTCCATCTTTTACAGAGCAGGTAGGGCATTATTTTCTAGCGATATTTATAGTTTGGGAGTTACCTGCATTCATTTGTTAACTGCGCGATCGCCTTTTGATTTATACGATATTAATAATGATGTTTGGCTGTGGCGAAATTATCTTTCTGTTAGCATTAATGAGGATTTGGGCAAAATATTAGATAAAATGATGGCGACTACTCCCGCACGTCGCTATCAAACTGTGGATGAAGTATTAAGAGATTTGAATACGTTACCGACTGTGATTTCGCAAACCCCAAATGTTGTAAAACCTGTTGTAACACCATCAAATCTAGTTCCACCGACTATTGTTTCTTCTTCTCCCAGTCAAATAGATGATGAATTGGAAGAAGTGAAAACTCTATTTACGAACAGTCAGCAAGCTCAAAATCAAAATCAAAATACAAATAAAAATTCAAATACAAATAAAAATCAAAATTCATCTTCTTATACGCAACAATCGGCAAAAAATAGCAAAATTGATGATGAATTGGAAGAAATAAGAAGGAAGTTTCAAAAAGAATAATTAGAAGATGTGCTAAGAACTATAATTAGATAGTTTTGGTTTATCAGTAGTTAGTATGCTACAAAAATAATCAAAAAAGGGAACGGGGAACAGGGAACTTCCTCTAATAGTGTTGCAATCTCTCCTATATTAATTCTATAAATGCTTTTCTTAATAGATTAATAAATACTAAATATTAATTTTTATTCAGTAATTACCACAATAATATAAAGTTTCAGTATTGTTTCGCTTATGTCTTGAGAATCCGATGGTTAGCATGAGTAGATAAATATGTGATTTATTCAAATTGTTAATAGTATGAAATACGCACAACTACTATCTTTAAGTTTAGTAGTATTTACATTATTCGGCTGCAATCAAACATCTACTACAAATCAGGTAGATGATACGGTAGAAGCAATAACACCTCAAGAAGCTGCTAATGATGGAGATTCTTCTCCTCCACAAATTACTAATAAAGTAAATCCTTCTCCACAAAAAATTGCTCAAAACAAACCATCAAGTAATTCCTCTCAAAAGGGAATCATTGATGAGACTTCTTACGACACCGCATTAAAATCTTTAAATTCTCTAACCAAAGGTTGTCAAGAAACTAAAAAGACTCCGGAAGGTACTAATACTAACTATTCTATTTGTAAACTTGATGGCAAAACTGTAAAAGCTAGCGCATCTTCTTCTGTCGCGGGGGATGGTAATGAGTATTGGTTTGTTGATAATCGAGTAATTGCAGTTCAACAATTTCATACTTCCGAACTTTTTATTTACGATAATAACGGTAAGCTCAAATCAAAATTTAATTACCCAAAAAAAGCTACAAGTATTAGCAACCAAGACAGACAAGAAGCTAAACGGTTGTACAATGGGTATGATTATATCTTTGAAGTTTTTAATAATAACTCCACTGCAAAAGCACCTTCCTCTAAATACGGAACTTTAGAAGAATTAAACGCGAAAATCAAAAAACGTAATGGAAGAATTATCGGCTCTGCTACTTGCGATGGTGATGGATTAGAAAATGATGTTCGCGTGGATTACAATGGCGATGGAATGCCAGATGAATGTGTTACTGCCAATCTTAAAATAGAACATCCAATTATTAACGAAAATTCATTTCAAACAGTTACTAGTTCATTACAATCCTTAGCTAAAGGTTGTGAGGAAAGTAAAAAAACTCAGGGTAATTTTGTCAAAACCATTTGTAGAAAAGATGGTGAAATTGTCAAAGCGAGTGAATCTCATGCCGAATTTGGTGATGGTATAGGGTATTGGTTTTCTAAAAATAGAGTCGTTGCAGTTCAAAGATTTCATAACGGAGAGACTTTTATTTACTATAGAAATGGTGAACTTAGTTCCAAGTTTGCTGATAATTCCAAAACAGGTAAAACGGAAAAAATCACTAATTTTAATAACGAACAAATTCAAGAAGCCGATACATTGATTAGTGGTTATCAAGATATCTTGCAAGCATTTGGTATTAACTAATTAATCAAGTAAATAGACGAAATCGGTAATTAAATTTGTAAATTATTAGAATTATTAAGAGTATGAAGTACGCAAAAGTCTTATCATTAAGTTTAATCGCATTGACATTAATTGGCTGCAACAAACCTCCTGTAGATAATGATGCAAACAATGAAATAGAATCCAACCTATCTCAAAAGCAAGATTCTGTTTCTACTGCAACTACAGATAAAGTTGATAATACTCCCCCTACAAACTCACCTGCTGTAACTCAACCAGATAAAACTTCTCCTAAAATATCCACATCACAAAAGAATCAGCAAAAATCAGGTACACAAATCGGAGCAGCATTCGATTGCGATGGTGATGGGCAAGCAGATGACGCTCGCATTGATTACGATGGCGACGGAATCCCCGATGATTGTGTTGTTTACGATGGAAAAGCCGCAGCAATCATTGATGAAACTTCCTTCCAAACAGTATCCAAATCCTTAGAATCTATAACCAAAGGCTGTACAAAAACTAAGAAAACCGAAGACAATTTACAATTTGAAATTTGTAAAAAAGGCAATAGGGTTGTAAGTGCCACCGAATACGCTCCCGAAGCAGATGCAGGCTCAACCTATTGGTTTTCTCCAGACGATAAACTTATTGCAATGCGCTATTTTAGCAGCGGAGATACTTATGTTTTTGACAGCAATTATAAGATAAGTTCAAAATTCAACGTTTATAAATCCAGCAAAGTAAATAAAATCACCGCTGACGAGCGAAACCGAATTGAAGAAGACTCCTACTTTAGTTATCGAAGAATCTTGGATGTTTTTAATCTTTAAGGTGATAAAAAAATCCTAACTAATTCACAAACCCGGTTTTTTCAAAAAACTGGGTTTTTAATGCTTGTTTCAGGGATTTTTAAATACTAATTCTCTGTGTTTGTACTGATTATTTTGTTTAATATAATGCAAATAGAAAACAAAATAACAATTGTAAATCCATGAAAATATTAGCTATCAAAAAGCGACTTTTATACGTCGCAACTTTTTTATTAGTACTATTAAGTTTAATAATTCCCAAAGCTGTAAATGCTAATATGTCTGGTAAACACATGGGAGAATCAATAGGGGAACCCATAGGAGACTTCCGCAATTTAGGAATTGTTTGGGAAAAACTAAATTTCGATTTGCGTGGGTTAAAGGATTTAAGTGAAAGTACGGTAACAGCAATTTATCAAATTCGTAATGATGGCGAAGAAATTCCTGTAGAGCTTTTATTCGTTTCTCCCGGTATTAAAACTAGTAACGTTACCTTAGATGGAAAGACAATTGAGAAAGAAAAAATTAAAAACCCTAAACTTCCTCCAACTTGGCGATCGCCATCACGATTACCGACAGCTGATGGTGGTTCAATTAGGTACTTTGAGCGGTTTTCAAATACAGCTTTGACATTCAAACCGACTATTGGGCCAGGAGAACATCAAATTCAGGTAAAATATGTGGTTGAACCAAGTAGTTACGATTATTCAATTTATAAAGACTATAAAGTTATTTATATATTAGCTCCTGCAAAAAACTGGGCCTTTTTTAACCGTTTAGACGTAGAAGTTAAAATACCATCAAAATGGAAAGTAGCCACTTCTTTACCCATGAAACGCACGGGTAACATATTGAAAGCAACCTTTAACAAAATTCCTGCGGATAACCTGGTAATTGCAACTACTCCTTATCTACCCCGGTAT
>CAYMZW010000618.1:0-3803 GCA_964395005.1 uncultured Rivularia sp. | reverse complement strand
CTAAATAGATCGATCCAAATTATAAGCGGCGCTAATTAATGCTAAATGGGTAAAGGCTTGGGGAAAGTTTCCTAATGCTTCGCCGCTTGTACCAGTTTCTTCTGCATATAATCCCAAATGATTGGCATAACTCAACATTTCTTCAAATATCAATCTTGCTTTATTTAAACGTTCGGAATGTCCTCCTCTTCCCGCACGGGTTAAGGCTTCTACCAACCAAAACGTACATAAATTAAAACTTCCTTCTTCACCGTCTAACCCGTCGCTGTAGTCAAGGGTGTTGTAACGATATACCAAACTGTTGGATACAAGCCCGCCTTCTTGGGGCGATCGCATAATTGCATCGAGTGTTTTAAGCATTCTGGGGTCGGTTGGTGACATAAAGAATACCAGAGGCATGATCAGATTACTGGCATCTAAGGTATCGCTGCCGTAATACTGCACAAAGGCTTGCTTTTCTTCACACCATCCGTTTTTCATGATATCAAGGTATATGCGATCGCGAACTTCAAGCCATTTTTCGCGATTTGCAGGAAAAGAACGTTTTTCAGCTAAACGTAAACCGCGATCGACTGCTACCCAACACATTAATTTTGAATAAACAAAATCTTGTTTTCCATCGCGGGTTTCCCAAATACCGTGGTCTTGTATTTGCCAGTTATCGCAAACCCACTCAACATATTTACGCAAATTAACCCATGTATCGTAGGATATAGGCGTACCATACTTGTTAAAAAGATACACCGCATCCATCAATTCGCCATAAATATCAAGTTGAGTTTGATCGAAAGCACCGTTACCGATACGCACCGGAGAAGAACCTTTGTATCCTTCCAAATGGTCTAAAACTTCTTCTTTAAGGTTTTTTCTACCATCAATACCGTAAACTATCTGTAATTGCGAATCATTTTCTAAATGTGACGGACAAAGGTCTATAATCCAATTGATAAACTTACCTGCTTCCTCTGTAAAACCAATTCGCATCAAACCATAAAGAGTAAAAGCAGCATCGCGAATCCAACTATACCGATAATCCCAATTACGCTCGCCACCTAAAGTTTCCGGTAAACCGCAAGTAGGCGCTGCTACAATTGCTCCGGTAGGCTCATAAGTAAGTAACTTTAACATCAAAGCCGAACGTTCCACCATTTCTCGCCATCTACCTTTATAGGTACATTTAGAAATCCAGCGTCGCCAATAATTTATAGTATGTTGAAATATCTGCGTAGTTTCTTCTGGGTTTAGTGGTAAACCGCAACCTTGTTCGCAATCAACTTCACGCAATATAAATACCGCCGATTCCCCTTCATTTAAACTGAATTCGGCAAAAACTTTATTGTCATCCTGCTTGAGAGGGATATCACTCACTAACCCTAAATTCAAATCTGGTGATTTAAAAATAACCCCACCTTCAGTAAGCTGCGTTTCATGCTTATCGCGAGCATAATTAAAAGCGGGTTGACACTCCATGCGAAAAGTCATGCTGCTACGAATACAGCTAACTTTTCTTACCAGCCAGTGATAACCCTTTTCATCGGGAGACAATCCTACAGGCATAAAATCAACAACTTCCCCGACGCCACAATCTGCCAAAAAGCGCGTGACTAAAACATTTGTTTCGGGCCAGTAAAATTGTTTATGATTATCTTTGCAAAGTGTAGGTGAAATGCTGAAATGTCCGCCCTTTTTTTCGTCGAGGATACCAGCAAAAACGCTCGGCGAATCATGTCTTGGGTAGCAAAACCAATCGATTGAGCCATTCATCCCCACCAAAGCAGTGGTATGCATATTGCCGATAATGCCGTAATCTTCGATTGGTTGATAACCCATAATAATTGGTAATTAGTAATTGGTAGTCGGTAATCGGTAATTGGTAATTAAGTTAAAAAATAGAAAAACAAGAGCCAGAATTGATTTTAAGTAGTTGACGTGAAAAACACTACCTCCTATTGATTTTATTTAAATAAACCAAAGATAGATGCACCATTAAATAAACAATTACCAATTACCAATCCCCTATGCCCAATCCCCCATGCCCAATGCCCAATCCCCCATTACCCATTACCAATTTTATTCTTCACGCAACACATATCCTATACCACGTACTGTATGAATTAATCGCTTTTCATTATTTTGTTCAAGTTTAATTCGTACATAACGTACATAAACTTCAATAACATTAGAATCGCCGATAAAATCATAACCCCAAACTTTCTCTAAAATTTGATCTCTGGTAAAAACTTGACGGGGATTGCTCATCAAATATTCTAGTAAATCAAACTCTTTTACCGTTAACTCGATAGCTCTTTTATCACGTAAAACTTCACGAGTTTGACGATTCAAACTTAAGTCTTCAAACTGCAATAAATGCCGGTTATCTTCTTCGGTGCGACGACGTAAATGAGCGCGAATTCTAGCCAAAAGTTCTTCTATACTAAAAGGTTTAATAACATAATCATCAGCCCCAGCATCCAAACCTTCAACCCGCGAAGTTACTTCATCTTTAGCAGTTAGCAAAATTATGGGAATTTTACTTCCTGTAGCTCGCAAACGACGACAAAGTTCGACTCCACTTAAACCGGGGAGCATCCAATCTAAAATTGCTAAATCGGGAGTTGATTCCCGCGCTAAAATTAATCCTGTCATTCCGTCATGAGCGACGCTAACATCATAACCTTCGCTACTCAATTCCATTTCTAAAAATTGAGCTAATTTGACTTCATCTTCAACTAGAATAATATTTTCACTCATTTTAATTTTAGATTTTAGATTTTAGATTTAAAGTTAACTCAATTTATTACTCATTACCCATTACCTCTTACCAATTACCAATTACCAATTACCAATTACCAATTACCAATTACCAATTATCCATTACCTATTACCCATTACCCAATTGCCAAGGGTAATTTCACTGTTACTAAAGTTCCTTCTTCAGCATTGGATTGAATTAAAAATTCTCCATTATGTGCTTCGATAATCCTTTTTGTAATTGCCAATCCCAATCCAGTTCCAGAAGATTTCGTTGAAAAGAATGGTTGAGTCAATTTTGGTAAAATATCTGGTGGTATGCATTCGCCACCATTACGAACTTGAATACAAAAGAATTTTTGATTATTATTACAATCTACCCGTAACTTAACTTCTTCTCCATCATCTACTGCTTCACAAGCATTCTGAACAATATTTATTAATACTTGTTTGATTTTATCTTCATCTCCTTGAATATTAAGTTCTGTTTGTGATGGAGAAAAGTAAATTTTTTTATTAATTATTTCTGGTAAATTTCGATGTAAGTCTAAAATTTTATGAATACAATCATTAATATTAAATTGTGAAATATCTAAAAGATGTGGTTTTGCGTAAAGTAAGATTTCTTTTAATAATTTTTCTAACCGCTTTGCTTCATCTACTGCTAAAACTAACCGTTTTCTAACATTGGTAGATAAATCAACTTTATTAAAGTATTCTAAAACTAATTTAATCGTACAAAAAGGATTACGAATTTCGTGAACTATAGAAGCTGCAAATTCACCAATTGCTGCCAAACGCTCTCGCTCTACAAGTTTGGCTTGTGCTGCTCGTAACTCTTCTGTTTTATTAGTGACTTCTGTTTCTAAAATTTGATTAAACTGTTTTTGTTGTTGATAAAGATGGTGATTATCAATTGCTGTTGCTGCTCGCTCGGCAAACAATTCCACAGTTTCTATTTCTTGGGGTGAAAACTGACGCGGTTTACCGTGAAAACAACAAATTGTACCGATAACTTTGCCTTGAGAAGTGCGTAAAGGTATTCCTAAATA
>CAYMZW010000617.1:0-3803 GCA_964395005.1 uncultured Rivularia sp. | reverse complement strand
TTGGCTGTAGTAAACAGAGTGTTCAAGCCGAATCAAGCACTATATCACAAGCCGATACACCATCAGTAATTACACCAAAAATACCGCGTGCAGACGTACCTTATGTACCAACAGCCACTGAAGTTGTGGAGCAAATGCTGAAAATGGCTAAAGTTTCCAGCAACGATATTGTCTACGATTTGGGTAGCGGTGATGGGCGCATACCTATCACTGCCGTGAAACAATACAACGCTAAAAAAGCGACTGGTGTAGAAATCAATCCAGACTTAGTCCAAAAAAGTCAAGAAAATGCAAAAGAAGCCGGTGTCAGCGACAGAGTAAATTTTTTACAGCAAGATTTATTCAAAACAGATTTAAGCGATGCGACAGTTGTAACTCTCTATCTATTACCTCAAGTTAATTTGAAATTACGACCAAAATTATTGCAAGAATTAAAACCCGGTACCCGTATCGTTTCCCACGCTTTTGATATGGGAGATTGGACACCCGAACGTGTCGAACAGGTAAAAGACAAAAACGGTCGCACCTATACTATTTACCAATGGACAGTACCAGAAAACGTTCCCGAAAACTTACTTTCTAGTTAGGAGTTTGGCAACGGATGGAGTTTGGCAACGGATGGAGTTTGGCAACGGATGGAGTTTGGTAACGGATGGAGTTTGGTAACGGATGGAGTTAAGAGTTAGGAGTTAAGCAACTAATAATTCCATTTCCAATGCCCAATGCCCAATGCCCAATGCCCAATGCCCAATTCCCAATGCTAAAATTTGCCAACATTCATACTGGTATGTATGATAGATAATCATATATATTTGTTTAATCATGGCAACTGTTGTAGAACATAAAGAAACCAAACAAAAGCTTTTAGAAACTGCTTTGGATTTAATTTGGGAGAATAATTACGATTGCGTGGGAATTGTTCAGATTTGCACGCAATCGGGAGTTACTAAAGGTGCTTTTTACCACTACTTTAAATCTAAATCCGATTTAGCCGCAGCAGCATTAGAAGCTCGCTGGCTAAACGTTAGGAATAGTTTCGATCGCGTGTTTTCTCCGCAAAATACATCTTTAGAAAGAGTTGATTATTACTGCAACCTGATAATATCCATGCAAGAAGCAAAACACGCTCAAACCGGACGAGTGCTTGGTTGTCCGTTTATCTCTACCGGACAAAGTACCAGGGAAGATAAGCTCAGAAGCATTTCTGTTGATATTACTGAGCGCATGAATAAATATTTTACTTCTCTTGTTGTCGATGCTCAACGTGAAGGTATAGTTGACAAGGGTTTAGATCCATCTGATATTGCTCGCTATATGTATGTATTTGTACAAGGAGTATTAACCATAGGTAGAGTGAAAAATGATTTAGAATCTGTTAAAACTGATTTGAAACCAGGATTATTAAGAATATTAGGTGTATCTAGATAAAATGTTATGGATTTATTAATAGTCTGGAATAGGAAACGGTAAGAAGAAAGAAAATTTTTTTTAAATATCAACATACCAACTGGTATGTATAGAAAATTTAAATCTTAACAGCCAGCCATTATCTAAAAAATCATGACTCAATTACAGCCACAGAATACAGTTTCAGAGACAGAATTAAAAGAGAATTTAGAGCATAATTTGCAACATAGCTTAGAAAATGTTGATGAAAAGCAGGATATTAATACTTCCATTGCAGGTGTAGAGAAGAATCAACGAAAGCCTTGGTTGGCGTTGTTATTATTAATTTCGATTGGAATCAACGGTATAGCATTTTTTAGAATATTTAATCCCAGTCAACAAGCTGATAAACCAGCAACAGCAGCAGTTAAACCGCGCCCACCACGGGCTGTAGAAGTCACAACTCTTTCTGCTGGTAATGCCACTAGGACAGTACAATTATTAGGGCAAGTGGAATCGCCACAACAAGCCACAATTAAGGCTCAAACTGGGGGTGTAGTCAAGCAAATGCTGGTACAACCGGGAGATAGAGTCAGAAGGGGAATGACTATTGCAGTACTCGACGATGCAGATCAAAGATTAGCACTTTCCCAAGCACAAGCTCAACTAGCACAGCAGCGAAGTGAATTAGCAAGATTAGAGGTGGGCACTCGTCCAGAAATTATTGCTCAAAGAGAAGCTGCGGTTAAGGCTGCAAGAGCCAGAGAAGCAGAAGCCGTGGATAATTTGCAAAGACGCACAACATTGGTAAGAGAAGGTGCGATCGCGCAACGGTTATTGGTAGAAGCAAGAGCAGCGGTAGACAATGCCAGGGGAGAAAGATTAGAAGCCCAAGCAGAATTAGCAGAAGCAAAAGCTGGCCCCACTCGTGAAGTTATTGAAGCACAAAAAGCCAACGTTGCAGCAGCAATGTCTGTAGTCAATCAAGCAAAATTACAAATACAGCGTACTGCTATTAAAGCTAATTCTGATGGTGTTGTTTTACAAAGACAAGTAAGCCCCGGCGACTACTTACAAAACGGTGGTGAAATAATTACGTTAGTTGCGGGAGATAAATTAGATATTTTCTTAGAATTACCAGAGAAACTCAGTTCTCAGGTAGCCGCTGGAACGAAAGTACAATTAACCGCTCGTGCTTTACCGCAATGGAAAGGAAATGCAACGATTACGGGGGTTGTACCGACAGCAGATGCAGCTTCGAGAAGACAAAGAGTAAGAGTGAGATTGGATAATCCACCACAGGGATTATTACCAGGAATGGCAATTACAGGAAACTTACAATTAACAGCGAATACCGAGGGGTTTGTTGTTTCAAGAGATGCATTAACCAGAAAACAAGATAAATGGTTGGTATTTGCTGTAGAAGATGGCAAAGCCAAGCAAATGGAAGTAGAAATGGTTGCAGATATGGGACAACAAGTAGCCATTTCCGGTAACGACTTACAACCAAATCAAAAAATAGTATTACGTGGTGGAGACGGTTTAAAAGATAAAGCGGAAGTGAAGGTTAAAGGTAATAGGTAACGGGTAATAGGTAATTGCTCTATTCTTAAAAACTCTTTCTCCCCTCATTCCTCCTCAGCGTACCTCCGCGAAAACCTCAGCGTACCTTTGCGTTTCAAAAATTGATCAAAATAGGTAAGAACAATGGGGAGACAATTAACAACGAACACGGATTAAATGGATTTCGCTGATTTCACTGATGGTTGATTTTTTTTGATGATTGAGATTAATAAATAACTACTAGTAACTAACTACTAACTATTAACTCCTAACTCCTAACTCCTAACTAATTATCATGAGTTTAATAAAAACTGCTGTTCGTTGGCGACATGGAACTTTTGTATTATTTTGTATTTTAGCTTTATTTGGGGTTTTATCTTTATTTAGTCTGCCTTTGGAATTGCGCCCTGGTGGCGATCGCCCTGAGATTACAATTAGTACTAGTTATTCTGGTGCTAGCCCTTCGGAGGTTGAGGAATTAATTACTCGTCCGATTGAGGAAAGGTTGGAGGAGGTGCAGGGAATTCTGGAGGTAACTAGTAGTAGTGCTTCTGGTAGAAGTACTATTAATTTGGAATTTAATTGGGATAGCGATATTGATAGACGGTTGGTGGATGTTTTAAATAAGCTTCAGCAGGTTGAAGCATTACCACCGGAAGCTGGGGAATCTGATGTGGAGATTGTCAGCGGCAGCAGTAGTCCGATGATGTGGACGATTTTGGTTGCTAAGGAGGGTTTCACGCCAAATGACGAACATTATCGGGATTTGGTTGATGATGTAATTGTGCCGAGGTTTCGCCAAGTTCAAGGTGTGGGACAATTTCTGATTTCTGGTGGTAGGGAAAGGGAAGTTG
>CAYMZW010000616.1:0-3816 GCA_964395005.1 uncultured Rivularia sp. | reverse complement strand
GAAGAGTTGGGACTTTCCATTGAAATGGGGGCGTTTGTCGCCGGTTTAATGATTTCTGAGGTGGAATACGCTGACCAAACTTTAACTTATGTGGAGCCGTTGCGGGATATTTGCGCGAGTTTGTTTTTTGCGGCGATTGGAATGCTGATCGATCCAGTATTTTTGTGGAGTCATCTGGAATTAATTTTAGGATTGGTGACGCTGGTATTTATTGGTAAATTTTTGATTATTACTCCTTTAGTGAAAATTTTCCGCTACCCGCTGAAAACGGCGATAATTACGGGCTTGGGATTGTCTCAAATTGGTGAATTTTCCTTTGTACTTGCTAGCGAAGGTCAACAGTTAGGATTAGTATCTCGCAAAGTATATTTACTGATTTTAGGCACGACGGCAGTAACATTAGTTATTACTCCTTTTGTGCTGCGGTTGGTACCAATTTTATTTGATTGGGCCGAAACAATGCCTTGGTTAAAACCTTATCTCAATGGCGAAGGCAAACCCCTCGAAGTAGCCGACGATTTACCTTTAAAAGATCATGTAATAGTTTGCGGTTACGGAAGAGTAGGTAAAAACTTAGTTAAACTACTGCTTTCCCATAAACTCCCCGTAGTAGTTATTGAGCAGTCAGAAAGGATGATTCAACAGTTACGTGAAGCTAAAATTCCTTACGTATATGGCAACTGCGTTAGTTTTCACGTCTTAGAAACAGCCGGAGTTACCCAAGCCAAAGCAATGGCGATCGCACTTCCCGATCCAATGAGTACTCGCCTTTCTCTACGGCGCGGTTTAGAATTATTTCCGGAATTAAATATAGTAGTTAGGGCCACTAATAACAAGAATATCGAAGCACTTTACCAACTAGGAGCGCGAGAAGTCGTACAGCCAGAATTTGAAGCCAGTTTAGAAATGGTTTCCTTCGTATTAACAGATGTCGGCTTATCACCAGCAACAGTACAGCGAGAAATCCAAGAAATCCGTCAAAGTCACTACTTGGATTTCCGCCCCGAACAATCAGCCTCCGAAGTAGCCCGCGATTTACGACGAGCCACAGCCGATTTAAACAAACGTTGGTATGCCCTACCAACAAACTCTCCATTAGTCGGAATGACCTTAGAACAAGCCGATATGCGCTATTTAACCGGCGTTAGCTTAATGGCAATCAAGCGTACTACCGGAGAAGAAATAGATTATCCCGACGCAATAACAAGTTTAGAAGAAGGCGATAAACTTTTAGTAGTCGGTTCATCCGAAGAAATAGCAGCCCTAGACGAATTCGCATCAGGAAAAGCCACCGTACCCGGAGAAAACAGCGCTTGTCAGTGGGTAAAACTCAACGACGAATCCCCCATACTAGGTAAAACCCTTCGCGAGTTAAACATCCGCAAACAACACGCCGTAGAAATACAAGCAATCAGACGAGAAGGAAAATTTATTCGCTATCCCAACGGCAAAACCAAACTGCAAAACCGCGATCAACTATTATTGTGCGGCAGATTAACAGCATTAAATAAACTAGAAGAACTATTTTCCCCCCAAATCAACAAGCCAGCATTATCAATTCCAGTAGTCAAAGCCGCAGAATTAGACGCATTACGCGAATATTTACCGCTTGATGAGTTGAGAGAATAGGGCATGGGGCATGGGGCATGGGGACATGGGGAGATGGGGAGATGGGGAGACAAGGAGACAAGGGGACAAGGAGACAAGGAGACAAGGAGATATTAACTCCTAACTCCTAACTCCTAACTCTTAACTGCTCACTGCTCACTGTTCACTGTTCACTTTCAAATAGGCGATCGCCTGCTTCCAAACGGTGGTTTTTTGGTTTTCTTCTGACATGATGCAGAAACACTGTAAGTCTTGCCATAATAATTTTCCGGCAATCACATCGCCGGTTGTTAGCTTTAATTCAATTTGGGTGTTTTCTTGAATTAACTTTTGAACTTGTTTGATGCTCGGTAGTGAGGTATCGAATTCTGTCAACATTTTTTATATGGTTAGTGGTTAGTGGATAGTTGATAGTGGTTAGTTGATAGTGGTTAGTGGATAGTGGATAGTGGATAGTGGTTTGAACAATCAACAACCAACTACTAACTACTAACAACCAACTACTAACAATTTCTTTACTGTAATAATTCATCAAGGCGATAAATGGCAATTGATTTTACTAAGTATCAGGGTTTAGGTAACGATTTTATTTTGATTGATAATCGCTCAACTTCTGAACCGGCGGTTACTCCAGAGCAGGCAGTTAAGTTGTGCGATCGCCATTTTGGTATCGGTGCTGATGGTGTTATTTTTGCCTTGCCGGGTGAAAATGGTACTGACTATACTATGCGGATCTTTAATTCTGATGGTTCGGAACCGGAAATGTGCGGCAATGGTATTCGCTGTATGGCTGCTTTTCTAGCTGAGTTGGAAGGTGAAAGCAAAACAAGCGATAAGTACAGTATTCATACTTTAGGTGGTACAATTACGCCTCAATTAATGGCTGAGGGCCAAGTTAAGGTAGATATGGGAACTCCTAGATTAACTGCGGGTGAAATTCCTACTACTCTTGCTGCTGAAAATGAAAAGGTAGTTAACCAAGCTTTGGAAGTTGCAGGTAAATCTTGGGATGTTACCTGTGTAAATATGGGCAATCCGCACTGTATTACTTTTGTAGAAAATGTTGCAGCGATTGACTTGGAAAAAATTGGGCCTGAGTTTGAACATCACCCAGCTTTTCCCGAAAGAATCAACACAGAATTTATTCAAGTTGTCAGTTCGGACTACGTAAAAATGCGAGTATGGGAACGCGGCGCTGGTATTACTTTAGCCTGCGGTACGGGAGCCTGTGCTTCCTTAGTAGCTGGTGTATTGAACGGAAAATGTGACAGAAAAGCCACCGTAGAACTTCCCGGAGGTCCCTTATTAATAGAATGGTCAGATGACCAAAGAATTTACATGACAGGGCCTGCCCAAAAAGTCTTCACCGGCAAACTGTAGGTTGTAACTATCACCAACGTAGAGACGCGATATATCGCGTCTCCCTCTCGCGTCTCCTTCCAATTGTGATTATAAATACATAATTACTGCAAGTATTCCGAATGCAAATAAGTATCCATCAACCAACGAACATAAGAATTCATAGGAGTTTCCGGAGAATAGCATAAACCGGATTAATCATACAAAATTTAATTATTTTTAGGTAAATTTTCTACCACAGGAGATAAATATCAAAATTTAAAATAGATACTATGAATAAAAATACATAAATTAGTATAAAAAAATGAAAATCAAAGCTTTAAATATATTTTTGTTAGCAGCAATTGCGGCACAGTCTATCAGCTTTATCCCAACTAAAGCAGAAGCTAAAAAATCGGATGATGCTGTAAAAGTATTTAATACCGAAAAACAGGCAAGAGAATATATTTGTGAGCCTTTAAAAGGTAATGATAATAACTTATGTATAATGGCTTTACGGAAAATAGGTTCTAAAAGATTTTCTGAAATAGGGCAAACAACAAAATCTGCATCTACAAAAGTAGTAAAAGATATACCAGGTGTGTGTAGAACAAAAATAACAAATACTTTAAAATCACCAGCTTCAGCAAGATATCCTAGTAAGCCAAAAACAAGAGAAATCTTTCAAGGCATTTATGTTGTGACAGGAAAAGTAGATTCGCAAAACCAATATGGAGCGCTTTTAAGAAAAGGCTATCATTGCTATATGTACTATTCTGACAAAGGGCAGCTTAAATTAATGGGCACTAGAGTTCTTAATTAAATAGAGATTTAGCTAATCGATAAAGCATAAAAGAACTCCACAGTATT
>CAYMZW010000615.1:0-3837 GCA_964395005.1 uncultured Rivularia sp. | reverse complement strand
ACTCCCTACTCCCTACTCCCTACTCCCTACTCCCTACTCCTAACTCCTAACTCCTAACTCCTAACTTCCCAAATGTAGTCTAGTTTCCTTGACCCTATTTCAAAATAGTGACAGGGTAATATCTATGACTGATTTTTTCTGTTAAAGTCAAATTTTATAAATGCTACTCGCATTCAATATAGGCGCAAACGATACATTGTAGTAAAACGTTTTTCTTAACTCTTAAACCAACCTTCAGATAGAGTAGCTTTAGAGTTGAAACAGCGAAAATACTAACAAAAGAACAACCATGTAACTACAAATTGATAAATACCGATTCCGCAATATATTTATTTAGTAACATCCACCCATGACGAATCCCCCTAAGTTCGGTTATCCGGCTATTTAGGGAGAACCCGATCGGATGTTTTCGCGTCACTATATATATATACATAACGGCTACCCCAAAAAGGATAACTCTTTGTTATTTCTTGGCAAACCGGCTCTAAATGCTTTATAATTGGAAGATTTATTTAAGGTCTTTACTATCGACGAAATTTGTCGTAATATTAGATTAAGTAAAACTCATACCGACTTCATATTTAAACTGTCGCTATTGGCGATTGAGGAAAATAAATAAATTGTTGAAACCATAAAAATTTATTTCTAGGGGAGTGATAAATAGGGGGAGGCAGAAGAACTGATGGGGGAAGTATCACTGTCTGAAAAGTCTCTGTATGAGTAGGGATTTAAAGATGAAATTCCGCCGCTTCCACCACTAGTATTTTCCATATCTTCCCTAATTAATTAAATACTCATAGTATTTACGGAGTAGAGGAAAACGCACCAATGCCCATTGAAAAAACTGTAACTGAAAAAAACGATACCAAGTTTACGGCTGATATGGTGCGAACCTATCTGCGCGAGATTGGTAGAGTACCATTGCTTACCCGCGAGCAAGAGATTATTTTCGGCAAGCAAGTGCAAAAGATGATGAAGCTTGTTGAAGCCAAAGAAGTTGCTTCTAAAAAACTCGATCGCGAAATCAGTTTAGAAGAGTGGAGTAAGGAAGTTGATTTACCTGAAGATGAACTGAAAAAAACAGTTTTTGAGGGTAAACGCGCCAAGCAGAAAATGATTGAAGCTAATTTGCGCTTGGTTGTGGCGATCGCCAAGAAGTACCAGAAGCGAAATATGGAGTTTCTGGATTTAATTCAGGAAGGAGCTTTAGGATTAGAGCGGGGTGTAGAAAAATTCGATCCGACTCGCGGCTATAAGTTCTCTACCTATGCTTACTGGTGGATTCGTCAAGCGATTACTCGCGCCATTGCACAGCAAGGTAGAACTATTCGCTTACCGATTCATATTACCGAAAAGCTCAATAAAATCAAAAAAGTACAGCGCGAACTTGCTCAGAAATTAGGGCGATCGCCATCTCCAACAGAAATTGCCAAAGAATTGAGTTTGGAACCCGCACAAATTCGCGAGTACTTAAATATGGCTCGTCAACCAGTTTCTTTAGATGTACGGGTTGGTGATAATCAGGACACCGAGTTGCAGGAAATGCTCGAAGATGATGGCCCTTCGCCAGAGTATTACACAACTCAGGAGTTCTTACGTCAAGACTTGAACAACTTGTTAGCGGAACTTACTCCTCAACAACGGCAAGTATTGGCTTTACGCTTCGGATTAACGGATGGTAATGAAATGTCCTTAGCCAAAGTTGGCGAACGTTTAAGCCTCAGTCGTGAAAGAGTTCGTCAACTCGAACATCAAGCACTGGCTCATTTACGTCGCCGTCGCGCCAATGTTAAGGAATATGTCGCAAGTTAATAATAGTTTGATGTAGCACAATATTCTAAACAATTCTAAACACAAGCGCTTCCCACAAGGGGGGCGTTTTTTTATTAATAAAAATCATTTGCCGCAATTCAAATAATTTAAATCATCGCTCTTATTAAATTCCTATAACATTTTAACTTGTTATATAGAGCTAAATTTCAGTGTAATTTATCAAAATTTTCATCAAGAATATATGTTAATAAGTTTTTTTACACATACATAAAGTATGTTGTCCAAACTGTCAAATTATTTATATTTATTATAAATTTAAAGATCAATGATTAATTATTAATCATAAATTTTATTTAACTCTGAGAAATTATTTATTGAATGCCTATAACGCTTGCAAGCATTACAGCAAGCAGATTATGTTTTACAAAAATTAAATTAAATTGATAAGTTTTTACGAATTAAAATACCTAGATAGAAGGATGAATTTAGAAAAACGTGCGTTGCTACTTGCTTAGCTTGATAGTTCTTTATAGTACTTTTATGTTTCATCCTTTTGATTCAACCTTTAGATCGAACTGTGAATACTTATGCGATGGTAGTATAAAGTTAACTTACAAAATCAAACAAAACTTTTAACAAGTTACGGTTTTTTAACCGGACAATATCAATTAAAGTTTTAATAGTATAATTTTATCGAAACACTTAGTTAAATTTAAGACTTAATACGTAAAAAGAAGCAATTAGATTATAGGAGAAGTTGGGTGCTAAAAAATATTCAGAAGATTGTTCTATCCCGTCGTTATACACTTCCTTTAATAGGATTATTTCTAGCGATTGGTACAGTAGCTCAATATGCTCAGCCTGTTCGCTCCAAACAAATTGCTCGGTTGCAAACAACATCTCCATCACAAACAGAAGAAGCAACTTGGATTGAAAATTCCGAGATTAGCCCCGAATTAGTTTCTAAGGAAGCGCGATTGAGGAAAATATTAGGCAGTTCGTCTCCTGAGTCCCCATCTGACACTACGAGCATATCTCCTGGCGAGACTTATACTTGGATACAGCGCGATAGTTCTTCCAATTACGAAGATGTAACCCAAGATAAGGATAGTGTATCTGACACTCAAACCAGATTTTCTGAGAAGAAAGCATCTATCAAAGGAGTAATACCTGCTAATAATTTCCCGAATGGTGATGGTGTATTTCTCTATGGAAGTTCGCAACGAGCCGGAGAATTTGGTAAAGGCTATATAGTCTTTGAAAAACAAGCACAAGCAGTTGTTGGTGGAATGTATATGCCTTCTTCGGAATTCAACTGTTTCCAAGGAACTCTTGAAAGATCGGGGGAAATCGCTATGACAGTTAAAGGTTATGCAGGGGATATTAACCCAACTCAAGTAGCTTCAATAAGTGGGCTACCCAAAGAAGATGAAAACGAATTAGCAAATTACGTTTATGCGGTTACACTGCAAGATTATCATCAGCTTGATACCGTTGGTGAAAATGACCAAGATGTTTTGAAGAAGTGTAAAGCTAATTTTCAATAATTTAAGAGATTAAATAGTCGATCTGTGATGATTGACTATTAATCCTAGCAACTTAGGACTTACGCATCAATAACGGAAAGTATAGTGTTCCAGACATTCTAGATCCCCCCAACCCCCCTTTGAAAGGGGGGCTTGCGTAAGTCCTACAACTAACAACTAACAATTAACAACTAACAACTAACAACTAATAACAACTAACAAATTCAATATTCAATTCCCGGTTGTGCTTTAATAGCTTGGTCGCGAAAAGGGTGTTTAATTAGGCTCATTTCAGTAACTAAATCGGCTCGCTCGATCAGCGATTGAGGTGCCCCTCGACCTGTTAGTATTACATGATTTCTTTCGGGCTTTTGTTCTAACCCAGTTAAGACCTCTTCAACTCTTAAATAACCAAGTTTTATAGCTATATTAATTTCATCTAAAAGTACCAACTTATACTCAGGATTGCGGATATATTCCAATCCTTTATCCCATGCTGCTTGGGCTTTTTCAATATCGCGATCGCGGTCTTGAGTTT
>CAYMZW010000614.1:0-3838 GCA_964395005.1 uncultured Rivularia sp. | reverse complement strand
GGTGGTGAGACTAGTTGGGGGTGTCGGTTTCCGTCCCCCAATAAGCGCGTTAGCGTTCACGCGGAGCGTGCGGCTCAGCGTCTCTCGAAGAGAGATACCCGGAGGGACTTTGCGGCGTGTAGTAGCGGTTTTAACCGCCGGATACTTTTAAAACATCCTCTTAATTACAAATCCAAAATGCTTACTTCTTCTATTATTAAAAAGCCAGAAGTTTACGAATCAAAAAGAATACGACTCACCAGCCCAATTTTACATATTGGAGGTGCTGTATCTCGGTTAAATCCGTTTGAATATGTACAGACAGCAAACAAAGTTTATCTTCCCAATCAAGAATTATTAGCGAAAGAATTGAAAAAGCAGGGTGGAGGATTTCTAGATGATTATATTCGAGCAATTGAAGAAAGACAAGATATTAGCCGATTATTGAAAAATGCTTTTGGTGACAACTGGTGGAATACTAAAGCAGCTAACGGAGAAAAACTTTTTCCCGATATCTTGATAAGTCGGAAATGGACGGAAGATGAAAATAAAATCACTGATTTACGTCCGATGATTCGTAACGGAATGGGAGAATTATTTATTCCTGGTTCTTCAATTAAAGGAGCAATTAGAACTGCTATCGCTTATCATTTATTAAGACACCCAGAGCGCTATAAAATACCTCAAGAACAACAAGTTAGTGAAATTGAAGAAAAATTAATAAATAAATTAGGAAGCCTTACAAAACATCAGCAGAAATCTTTAGATGATGACTTATTTATGGATAGTTTCTTTTCCGATTACACTCTTACCTATCAAGAAAGAACTTTCTCCGGTACAAAGCAAAATACCGATATTTTAAGAGCGCTACATGTTACCGACTCCAAACCACTTTTAGAAACATCAAGAACATTAAAAAATGGTAAAAAAAGACCTTTTAATTTACCTGTAGTTCCTGAAGTGATAGTTTCTAGCAGATTCCCCGATTCTAGAGCCAAATATAGAGCTTCCATTTATGCGGAAATGGTACGTAATGTTGATACAGAATTTACTCTTAGCTTAGATACCGAAATGCTTTCATGGTTCAAGCATAAACAAGGGATGAAATTACCTTTTAATAACTTAGATGAACTTTTAGTAATATGTCAGGAATTCGCTCAAGAACAATGGGATTACGAACACGATTACTGGCAAAATATTGAAAATAATCCCAGAGCAGCAGGGAAAAACTTAAATTTTACTTATATACGTGACTTATACGAACCAGAAAAATGTCCTTATTCACTTCGATTAGGTTGGGGTAGTGGAATGACAGGAACTACTGTTGGATTATGTTTTCATGACGATGTAAGAGAACAAATTCGCGACACTTGCGGTAAAGAAGCACCTGGTTTTGAAGCACCAAAATCACGAAGAACAATTGTTAATCCCGAAGGTGATATCAAATATGTTCCGGGATGGGTAAAATTCAAAGTTTTATAATTTTCGTTTTACAATTATGCTAATTAAATCTACTTGGACATTAACCGTATCTGAACCCACAATACTACCCCGCTCCTATAATCTAGAACTAGTAAAACAACTGCATCAACAGTTTGATTTTGAAATAGGAAGCGAAAGCATACCTTCAACTTCTTATTCTGGATTTATCGGTTTTTATTCTACCAGCAAAGACTTTTTAAGCTTCCATCCAGGAGAATTTTACAATTTATCTCTATCTGGATTAAGCGAATCTTCAGCGAAAGCTATTTCAAGATTAAAATTATCAGAAACCTTAGAATTTCTGGGTGCAAAATTCAACGTTATCAATCGAGAAGATAAAATTACTAGCTACGAAGAACTTTATACAAACTTAGTAGCTAACGAACCAGAACCCATTAGAAAATTTGAACTGAAATTTCTCACACCAACAGCATTTTCTCAAGGTAAAACAAACTTACCCCTTCCCATCCCGACATCAATGTTTCGTAGCTGGTTGGAGCGTTGGAATAATTTTGCACCAGTTTATTTAGGCAGCAATGATTTAATTGCATATCTTAACGAAGCAATTTTATTTAAACATCATAAAATTCAAACCCGGAGTTGGCAATTACAAAAGGGTTATTTAAATGGATTTGTGGGAGATGTGACGTTACAGATTTTCCACCGTGCTGATGATTTGTTGGCGAATGTAGCTGATTTATTGGTTAACTATGCAGAATTTTCTGGTACGGGAATCAAAACACGCTTGGGGATGGGACAGACTTTATTAAAAGATGTAAATTAGGAAGAAATCATGACAACAATAATTACATTTTTAGGAATTCAAGCAAAGAAAACTACATATAGTTTTGATGGTCAAAATTACGATGGAGAAGTATTTGCAGAAGCTTTACATCAGTTTTGTGATTATGACTCTATGTTAGTTTGTGTTACTGATGAAGCTAAAAAGAGAACTTTTCCTATTTTAGAAAAATTAGAAGACAAACGTATACAAGCAGTTGAAATACCTATTGGTAAAACCAATGATGAAATGTGGAAAACTTTTCAAACTATTACAGAAAAAGTAAATGAAAATGACTGTGTAATATTTGATATTACTCATGGTTTACGTTCTTTACCCTTTTTAGTATTTCTGTTTGCAGCATATCTTAAAACAGCCAAAAAAGTTACAATTCAAGCTATTTATTATGGAGCTTGGGAACTGGGATTTTCTAACAATGGAATAGCACCAGTTATTGATTTATCTGAATTTATTGGAATATTAGATTGGTTAACTGCAACTGAGCGTTTTATAGAAATAGGAGATGGGAAACCACTTGCCGATTTATTAAAAAAAGAAATGCCATCTGGAGCAGAACTACGAAATGATATTTCTGCACGAGAACTTAAAAAGCATCTTGAAAAAGCGTCTAAAGCAATCAACTCTATTTCATTAGCATTAAGTCTAACTCGTCCTACAGAAACAATGGAGCAAGCAACTAAATTAGAAGAAGCATTGAAAGAAGCTGCTCCTAGCATTGCTCAACGAGCGCAACCATTTAGTATTTTAACTGAAAAAGTAGTTCAACAGTACGGTAATTTTGCTCTTGAAAATCCAAGAGATAATTCGCAATTAGTAACTAATTTATGGTTACAATTAGAAATGATTCAATGGTATTCTGATAAACAGCAAATTGTACAAGCAGTCACTTTAACACGAGAATGGATTGTTTCTGTCTTAGCTCTCCATTTTGAAGAAAAAATCTTTGATAACAAAGATGGACGCAATGAAGTGGAAAAAGCCTTAAATAATGGAGTGAAAATACAGGCAAAACAAGCTATCAATACTATCAGTCGTTGTGATGAAAAACTTCAATCTTTACCAAACAAGGAAGATTTAATTAATTATTGGGGTAAAATTACACAATTAAGAAACGATATTGCTCATGTTGGTATGAATCTACAACCCAACAAAGCAGAAACACTTAATAAATTATTTAAACGTATATCTGAATTTCTTCCTCAATTTGCAGAATCAATATTACCTCCAAAATAAGCAAGAGATTATTCATTATATCTAAATTAGTTGCATCTCAAAACCATGTCCAAAATTCTCTTCATCACCGTTGGTGGCTCCTTCCAACCAATTGTCACCTCAATCCGCAGTTTAAAACCAGATAGAGTTATATTCATAGCTTCCGATGGCGAGAAAGGAAGTAAATCCCAAGTTATCGGAGAAGGAAACCCTTGCCAAGTACGCCGTGGTGCCGAAGTTATCGAAAGATTACCCAATATTCCCACACTATTGGAATTAGGCGATCGCTTTCAAAAACAACGAGATTTAATCTTGGTACAAAATCCAGATGACTTAAGCGAATCCTATATCAAAATTCACGAT
>CAYMZW010000613.1:0-3847 GCA_964395005.1 uncultured Rivularia sp. | reverse complement strand
AAAAGCATCCTACTTGGAATGTGCGAATGATGATTCAAATGACTTGGCTGCATCGTTTACTTTGGGGTATTCTTTCGCTGAATGGTACTTTAAACGAGCGGACAATGGCTCCTTTGTTACGACGATTAATTAAATCTGGGAAACCGCAGTTGGCTTTGGAAGTGGCGAGAATTTTCTTGAATTGGTATAACGTTCAAGGTGTTTATGCTGCTTATATGGAAGCGAAAAAAGAACAGAAGTTTACTTAAGTTTGTAGTAAGGACTTTAGTCCTCAGATAAAGGGGCTTAAGCCCTTACTACGAACCTTTAATTACTTTTAATCGGAATTTCAATCAAAAGTTCGGTACCTTTTGCGTATTTAGTTCTATATTTAAGATTGCCGTCATGCTTTTTAACTATAATTTGATAGCTTATTGATAATCCTAAACCTTTACCTTTTCCCACTGGCTTAGTTGTAAAGAAAGGGTCGAATATTTTGGTTTGAATATTTTCTGGAATTCCTATGCCATTATCAGCAATTCTAATTAAAATAGTATTTTCAGGAGAAATATTGGTATGAATGCGGATTGAAGGTACTTGAGCAATATTGTTTTCTAAGTTTGTTATCTCTGGCTTGCGATCGAATTTTTCTTCAAGAGCATCAACTGCATTCGATAATATATGTAGAAAAACTTGGTTTACTTGTGCTGCATAGCATTCTACTTTTGGCAATTCGCTATATTCTTTAATAATTTTGATTTCAGGACGCTTTAATGTTGCTTTGAGTCGGTGTTGCAAAATTAATAACGTACTATCTATACCTTCGTGAATATCAACTGCTTTCTTTTGGGATTCATCTAATCGAGAAAAGTTACGTAAAGACAAAACAATATTTTTAATACGCTCTGCTCCCGCATCCATTGAAGATAATATATTAGACAAATCTTCAGCTAAAAAATCAGTATCTACCTCTTCAGTTTTATTTTTAATTTCGGCAGCAGGTTCGGGATAGTGCTGTTGGTAAAGAGATAGCAGATCGAGTAAATCGCTAACATAAGTATTTACGTAATCAAGATTTGCAGAAATAAATGTTACCGGATTATTTATTTCGTGAGCAATTCCAGCAACCATTTCACCCAAACTCGACATTTTTTCACTGTGAATTAGCTGAACTTGAGTTTGTTTTAATTTACCTAAAGTTTGATTTAACTGCTTATTTGTATTGCGTAAATTTTGCTCTACTTGCTCGCGGTGAATTATATTTTGCTTTAATTTAACTAGATTAATTCTTAATTCTAATTGACTTATTACTTGACGGCTTAAAGCTTGTAACGCCTCTATTTGTTCGAGACTAAGTTCTCTAGGTTTATTATCAATAGTACATAGTGTACCGATAGCAAATCCATCGGGTGTTACTAAAGGTGCCCCAGCATAAAATATAACGTTAGGTTCCGATACTACCAATGGGTTATCGGCAAATCGCTCATCTTCTTCAGCATTAGGTACAATTAACATCTTTTGTGGCTGAAGTATTGTATGAGCGCAAAGAGCTAATTCTCTAGGTGTTTGTGAAACCTCCAAACCAACTTTTGATTTAAACCATTGCCGATTTTCATCCACTAAACTGATTGCAGAAATCGGAGTGTTGCAAATGTATGCCGCTAAAGCCGTTAAATCGTCGAATTGCTGCTCTGCTTCGGTATCTAAAACTTGATATTTGATAAGTGCTTGGAGTCTATCTTCCTCGTTGTCAGGTAATGGTGGTAGATTCATGGATGCCCAATAAGCCGAATAAATATAATATCTAAATTTATAAATTAACTGACAATAAATAACAATTAAAATTCGAGCTTAGTTTTGTTTGCTGTCAATCGCAAACAGCACAAATACTTAAATTCGGTTTTCCGCCTCAAACACGGCATTTTTATGTGGTAAATTAGAAAAGTTTTCTAATCTCGCACATCTAGGAATTCGGGTGTTTCCAGTAAGGAAATGCGACTAGATGGAGGTTTAACCCGAATAGGAGAAAAAATATGCCTGTTGTTTCGTTGGCTCAAATGATGGAGTCGGGAGTTCACTTCGGACATCAAACCCGGAGATGGAACCCTAAAATGTCTCCTTACATTTATACATCTCGTAATGGAGTACATATCATTGACTTGGTGCAAACCGCCCAGTTGATGGAAGATGCATATACTTATATGCGGACTCAAGCAGAACAAGGTAAGAAATTTCTGTTTGTAGGTACTAAAAGACAAGCTGCGGGAATTATTGCTCAGGAAGCAAGTCGCAGTGGTGCCCACTATATTAACCAACGCTGGTTGGGTGGAATGCTCACCAATTGGACGACTATTAAGACACGGGTAGATCGTTTAAAAGACTTGGAGCGTCGTGAAGAAAGCGGTGCCTTAGATTTGCTTCCCAAAAAAGAAGCTTCAATGCTGCGTCGAGAGCTTTCAAAGTTACAAAAGTACCTCGGCGGGATTAAAACCATGCGTAAAATCCCCGATGTGGTAGTTATTGTCGATCAGCGCCGAGAATACAACGCCGTTCAAGAGTGTGAAAAGCTCGGATTGCCTATTGTATCTATGTTAGATACTAATTGCGACCCCGATGTTGTAGATATTCCCATTCCAGCTAACGATGACGCTATCCGCTCTATTAAGTTGATAGTCGGTAAATTAGCTGACGCTATTTATGAAGGTTATCACGGCCAAGTAAGTAGCGATGAAGACGAATACGATTACGAAGGCGCTGAAGACGAATACGATTACGAAGACAGCGGCGAATACAGCGAATCCGAAGAATCTTCTGAAGATTCATCGGAAGATAGTGGATCGGAAGAGGAATCCACTGAAGGATAAAGTTTAACTAGCTTTATCAATGAGTCGGATAATGTGACAGGAGACACGGCTACATATTTAAAATATTTAAATAGAATATTTAAAATTTAAATTTTCTTCTCTTCAAATATCGTAGTCTTTAACTGTCTCCTGCTTCTTTCCACCTCGAACTTCCCAATAATTTAAGCCCAACGATAAAAATATTTCTGAATATCTCACAGCTAAGTATTATAGAAATACTCAATATCCCATCTTCGATTAAAACTATCAGTTAAGTATAAATTGAGGCAACATGGCGGAAATATCTGCAAAATTAGTTCAAGAGCTACGTAAGAAAACCGGCGCTGGCATGATGGATTGCAAAAAAGCGCTCAAAGAAACCGAAGGTGACATTGAAAAAGGCATCGAATGGTTACGCCAAAAAGGTATTGCTGGTGCAACCAAGAAGAGCGATCGCATTGCTGCTGAAGGTTTAATTGATACCTACATTGATCCCAATAGTCAGGTAGGTGTATTAATAGAAGTCAACTGCCAAACTGACTTTGTTGCTCGTAATGACGCTTTCAAAGCTTTAGTACAAAACTTAGCCAAGCAAGCCGCAACTGTTGACGGTATTGAAGCTTTACTAAGTCAACCCTATGCCGAAGACAAAGACAAAACAGTTGAGCAGTCTATTACCGAAACAATCGCTCAATTAGGTGAAAATATCAAAGTACGTCGCTTTGAAAACTATTCGGCATCCGCAAATAATGGTGTTGTAGATAGCTACATTCACACTGGCGGTAGAGTTGGCGTATTAGTTGAAGTAAAATGCGCTTCAGACAAAGCTGCTGGTAACGAGGAAGTTCAAACATTAGCGCGAAACGTTGCCATGCAGGTTGCAGCTTGCCCAAACGTTGAGTATGTAAATGTAAACGAAATTCCTGCTGAAATCTCTGCCAAAGAAAAAGAGATCGAAATGGGGCGCGACGACTTAGCGAAAAAACCTGACAATATTAAAGAAAAAATTGTTCAAGGAAGAATCG